>JBAWYY010000271.1:0-4352 GCA_037143285.1 Alphaproteobacteria bacterium
CCCGATCCGCCTCGGTCCAGGGAGTGAGGAAGTTCCGCCGCACGAGATCCGGATAAATCTGGCTGAAGGTCCGCCCGACATCTTGAGTGAAGGCGAAGTCGGCATCGCGCGAGCCGCTGTCGAGATAGTCGTAGAAGATGCCGCCGATGCCGCGTGGTTCATTGCGATGTTTCAGATGAAAGTAATCGTCGCACCAGGCCTTCAGAGCCTCATAATTGGCCACCGGATGAGCATCGCAGGCCGACTTCATCGCGGCGTGGAAGGCGAGCGTATCGGGATCGGTCTGCGTCCGCCTGCGATCCAGCACGGGGGTGAGATCGGCGCCGCCGCCGAACCAGAGCCGCGTGGTCGCGACCATCCGGGTGTTCATGTGAACGGCGGGGACATTGGGGTTGCGCGGGTGGGCAATCAGCGAAATGCCCGAAGCCCAAAAGCGCGGATCCAACATGGCGCCCGGGATCTGGGCGCGGAACTCGGGAGCGAATTCGCCGTGGACTGTCGAGACATGGACGCCCACCTTCTCGAACACACGGCCATGCATCATGGCCATGATGCCGCCGCCGCCGGGCTTGCCCGAATGGTCGGTTCGGCTCCAGGCCTTTTTCACAAACCGACCGGCAGGCAGGTCCGAAAAAGGCTGTCCGGACGGCAAATCATCTTCGATCGATTCGAAGGCTGCGACGATGGTGTCGCGCAGCGCCTCGAACCAAGCGCGCGATGCGGCCTTGCGGTCGTCGAGGTCAGGGGGCAGGGGCGAGGGATCGGGGCGGGGAGATTGGCTCATGGTCACAACCGATTAGCCGGACCTGATCGAACTCGCCAGCGTGTATTCATCCGTACGTGGCACCAAGGAGAGTCCCTTACGCAAGGCCCAGCTGTTCGTGAAGAAGACGATTGGCAAGAGGCCGGCATCACCGATTGCAATCTCGCCGGCTTTTGCGAGCAAAGCGGCGCGGCGGTCGTCATCCAGCGTGCTCAGGGCCTCACTCAGCGTCGCGTCTAGCGTCGGATTGGAATAGCGGCCCCGGTTTGAGGCCCCAAGCCCGGTTTTGGGATCGAAGGTCGCGACAAGCGCGCGGAGGCCGTCGGAGGCTTCCCCCGAGGCCGAGCCCCAGCCCGCAAGAATCGCTGAGAATTCCGGCGTACCGCCGGCGCCGCCTGTTGAACCGCGCGAGAAAAAGGCCGCAGCGGGCGGGGTTTCGACCTGGGTGCGCACGCCGATGGCGGTCCACATCTGGGCGATGGCCTGCACGATCTGGCTGTCGCCGGGATAGCGATTGATCGTGCCGTGGAGGGTCAGGCGAAAGCCTTGGGGCAATCCCGCCTCCGCCAACAGGGCCTTGGCGCGGGCGGGATCATAGGTCGGTGGGGTTAAGTTCGGGCTCGTGCCGAAAAACATCGAGGGCATGAACTGGCCCGCCGGTTCGCCCGCCCCCTCCATCACCCTCTGGCAGATCGCGACGCGATTGATGGCAATGGAGAGCGCGCGGCGCACCCGCACATCTTTCAGCGGATTACGAAGGGCCGAGCCGTCATGACCCTTTATATAGGGGCTGTCGTCACGGAACTGGTCGAGATGCACATACATCATCCGGTTCGACAGGCTTGAGGCAATGGCGAAGCGGGGATCGGCGCGAAGTCGTTTCAGGTCGCTCGTCGGTACGAATTCGATCACATCCACATCGCCAGCGAGCAGCGCTGCGACGCGCGCTGCATCCGACAGGATCGGTCGCATGATTACACGGCGCCAATCGGGCCTGCCGGCCCAATGGCCATCATGGGCGGCAAGCACGATGCGCTCGCCCGCGACATAGTCTGAGAAGCGATAGGCGCCCGTGCCAATGGCCGCGCGACCCGAATTGAAATCCTGACGGCTCGGTTGGCGCCCGGTGGAGGCCGCCACAATGCCGAAGGTCGAGACATCGATGGGCAATTGCGGCTGCGGACCGTCGGTGCGGATGATGATGGCGTGGTCGCCTTCGGGCTCAACGCGCTTGCCCTTGATGAAACCGCCGAAAGAGGAGGGCGAGTTCGGCACGTCGGCTGCGCGGATGAAGGTGTGAACCACATCGGCCGAGGTAAATGGCGCGCCATTGTGAAAGGTGACGCCTTGGCGGAGCTCAAAGCGCCAGGTGGTGGCATCGAGCGCGCGCCAGGCTGTGGCAAGGCCCGGCACGAGGCGCTGACGGTCGTCCTGGAAGATCAGGGGCTCGAAAATATTGCGCGCCAGCGACTTGTTGGGCGTGGTGTTGTGAAAATGGGGATCAACGGTCGAGGGCTCAAAGGCCAAGCCGATGCGCAGCTCGTCGGCTGACGCGCTGTTGGCTCTGCTCACGAGGTGAGGTGCGGCGAGGCCCGCCGCGAGCGTGGCGAGAACTTGCCGCCGCGTCGCTGTCATCGACCGATCTCCTCCCGTTGGCGTCGTTCAGTAAGGCGCCTTGAACGCCAATGGACGACTGGATGGGCTAGCCGTCAACCGGGCTTTGGGGAGCGGGTGCGATGTCCTCGTCGCGAAGCTGGCGCAGCGCTTCGCCGGTCACCATGGCGACCGCCATGGCCACATTGAGCGAGCGCAATCCCGGCAGCATCGGAATGACGATCCGCGCATCCGCGGCATCATGGACCGATTGCGGCACGCCCGAGCTTTCGCGGCCCACCATCAAGATGTCGCCGGGGGCGAAGGCGAATCGCGTGTAGGGAATGCTCGATTTTGTCGTCAGAAGTACCGTTCGGGCGCCGGCGCTGCGCCGCCACTGCTCAAAACTGACAATATCGTCGTGCCGCGCCCAAGACACGTGATCGAGATAGTCCATGCCGGAGCGGCGAAAGGCGCGATCGGAGACCGGAAAGCCTGCGGGCTCGATAATGTCGACGCTGACCCCCAAACAGGCGGCTAAACGCAGAATTGTCCCGGTATTTTGGGCGATGTCAGGCTGATAGAGGGCGATGCGGATCATGACGCCACGGCAGCCCGCTTGTGGCACTACGTCAAGAGACAATGAGCTATCCGTGTGTCACACCATTGGCTTATCCGCAGAGATGGCCGAAGCGCCTTAGGCGGACTGGACAAGCTTGTTTTGCAGTGCCAAAGAGCGCGCTCAGCATCACGCTCCCGGCGGAGCTGTCCGGCCTTGCATACCGCGCTTCGCGAAAGCGCCAGTCTGTGACGGACCCGCTAGGGCTCCTTGTGGAACTGAAAGGATCGTTCCGTGGCTATGACGCAAGAAGTACAAGGCGAAACGCGCCGCGACTTCCTTTACCTCGCCACCGGTGCAACCGGTGCCGTTGGTGCCGGTTTTGTTGCTTGGCCCTTGGTCATGCAACTTGCTCCCGACGCGGCAACCATTGCCGCCGGCGCGCCGGTTGAACTTGATCTCTCGCCCATCGCATCGGGCGCTCAGATTAAAGTGTTGTGGCGCGGCAAACCCTATTTCGTGCGCCATCGCACCGATAAGGAAGTGGCTGACGCCCGCAAGGACGACGGCGCCGGCCTCCGCGATCCGCAGACGGACGCGGCCCGCGTGAAGTCTGGCAACGAGAAGTGGCTGGTGGTTGCTGCCAACTGCACCCATCTCGGCTGCGTGCCGCTCGGCAATCAGGGCGATTACGGCGGGTGGTTCTGCCCCTGCCACGGGTCGCACTTCGATACGTCCGGCCGCATTCGCAAAGGCCCGGCGCCGAAGAACCTGCCCGTGCCGCAGTATGAATTCCTCACCGCCACCCGCATCCGCATCACTGGCGCGGCAACGGTCTGACGCCACTCATTTGACGAAGGTCGAACCCATGGACGGTCATTCGCATTATGTCCCGAAGTCGGGCTTTGGAAAGTGGATCGACGCGCGCTTGCCTCTGCCGCGCTTGGTCTACGACAGCTTCATTGCCTATCCCGTGCCGAAGAACCTCAACTATATGTGGACCTTCGGCGGCATTCTCTCGGTGATGCTGATCTCGCAGATCATCACCGGCGTGATCCTCGCCATGCATTACACGGCGCATATCGATCTCGCCTTCAATTCGGTCGAGAAGATCATGCGCGACGTCAACTACGGTTGGCTGATCCGCTACATGCATGCCTGCGGCGCCTCAATGTTCTTCGTCGCCGTCTACATCCACATCTTCCGCGGCCTCTATTACGGCTCATACAAAGCGCCGCGTGAGGTCCTGTGGATCCTCGGCGTGATCATCTACCTCCTGATGATGGCAACCGCCTTCATGGGCTACGTTCTCCCCTGGGGTCAGATGTCGCTGTGGGGCGCGGTGGTGATCACCAATCTGTTCTCCGCCATTCCCGTCATCGGCCCGACCATCGTCGAGTTCCTCTGTGGCGGTTACTCGGTCGACAATCCGACGCC
>JBAWYY010000272.1:0-4349 GCA_037143285.1 Alphaproteobacteria bacterium
GACATGCGCGATCTCTCGATCGAAGCCTTTCTTGCCAAATATGGCGGCTAGCGCCAGCTTACTGACGCTCGATACCTGCTTCCGTCGCAGCTTTCAGCCATTTGGCCGCCTCAACCGTAACAGCTTGGCTCAACTCCGCGGGTGTTGATGGCTCAACCCGCATGCCCAAGCTTTCCCCCAACACCCGCTTCACCTCGTCGGTCGCTGCGGCTTGCCGAACGGCAGCGTTCAACCGTTCGACAATGGGGGCTGGTGTGCCAGCCGGGGCAAAAAGCGCAAACCAGGCAATGAGCTCATAGCCGGACACGCCGGCCGCCTCATCAACGGTCGGAAGGTCAGGGATCTGCGGCGCACGAGCGCGCGAGGTCACCGCGAGTGGCTTTACCAGCCCACCGCGCACCTGCGGCAACATGACGGCCATATCGGCCGTGAAGAGCGTCACGCGGCCCGCAATGAGATCCTGCATCGCTTGCGGCCCCTGGCGATAGGGCACGTGCTGCATCTTGATGCCCGTCGCGGATAGCAGCATCTCGGTAGAGACCCGCTGAGAGGCGGAGGCCGAGGCAAAAGTCAGCTCCCCAGGCTTCGCCTTTGCCAAGGCAATCAAATCTTGAAGGGTCCGAACCGGCACGTCGTTGTTGACGGCCACAATCAAGGGGACGGATGCCAACGATGAGATCGGCTGGACATCCTTGTGCATGTCAAAGGGCACATTGTTGAACAAAGCAGGCGCTGCCGCATTGGTCGAGTTGGTGCCGAAGAGAACCGTGTAGCCATCGGGCGCAGCCTTCGCGACCGCATCCGCACCGATCAAGCCATTGGCGCCCGGGCGATTCTCGATGACAATCGATTGGCCGAGAGCCACCTGCATGCGATCAGCGAAAGCGCGCGCGGTCGTGTCCGTCGCGCTACCGGCCGCAAAAGGCACGATCCCGCGGATCGCACGATTGGGATAGGTCTGTGCCTCAGCACGGCCTGCGAATGCGGCGGACGCGAGCACACCGGCAACCGTGCGACGGCTCAACAACATGCGAGACATGAAATCCTCCTTTGAAACCGGTGTGGAAACCCACCGTTACGGTCTTTCCTAAAGCGCTAGGCCACGAAGGCAAGGTGGTCTGCATGGAGTGCACGCGCCTTTCCACGCGAACCCCCTCGACAAACTGCCTGCGAATAGGCTCGAATAAGGGACGAATGAGAAAAGGAGGCTGCCATTGAAGCGGCCCTATGCATGGGAAACGTCCTATCCTGAAGGCGTCGTCTGGGACACGCCGGTGGAGACATCAACGATTGGGGAATTCCTTGATCGGGCTGTGCCCGCTTATGGCGATCACCCCGCCTTCGAGTTCCGCGATCTCGTGATCTCGTTCACCGAACTCGGCACGCGCGCGCGACACATGGCCGCATCACTTCTTGCCGCCGGCATCGGACAGGGCAGCACGGTTGCGCTTTACCTGCCGAATATCCCGACGCATCCGATATCCTTTTTCGGAGCGGCGAAGGCAGGGGCCCGCATTGCCCACCTCTCCCCGCTGGATGCTGAGCGGGTGTTGATCCACAAGCTGCGCGACTCCGGCGCGCGCACCATGGTGACCTCAGACATCGCGCCGCTTTTCGGGATGGCGCTGAAGTTGTTTGAAGGCGGCCATCTTGATCGGCTTATTGTTTCGCAAGACGCCGACTACGGTCCCTCCGGCATCCCCGTTCTGCCGATACCTGCCCGCGACGGCATCATCACCTTCGCGGACTTTAACAGGGGCGTCGCGCTTCCCGCCGCTTGGCCGAAGGTCGACCAGCACGATGTGATGGTGCTGCAATATACCGGTGGCACCACGGGCATGCCCAAGGGCGCGATGCTGACCCACGCCAATCTAACGGCTGCGGTCTCGATCTATGCCGGTTGGCAAAATGCGCTCCCGCCGGGGCCCGCCAACCAAGATCGCGTCATCCTGGTCCTGCCTCTGTTTCATATCTATGCACTCACGTCCGTCATGCTGCGCCAAATCGATCGCGGCGCGACGCTCCTTCTGCGCATTCGCTTCGATGCCGATCAAACCTTCGATGACATCGAGAAACGCGGCGCGAATATCTTCCCGGGCGTGCCCACCATGTGGATCGCGCTCATCAATCACCCCCGCTTCGCGACAGCGGATTTCTCCGGCCTTCGATATGCAGCATCTGGCGGCGCGGCGTTGCCCGTTGAGATTGCGCGCCGGTTCGAGGATCGGGTCGGCTATCGCCTTACCGGTGGTTGGGGCATGACGGAGACCTCGCCCGCTGGCACCAATGTTCCCCAAGGCGGCAAGCCGAAGCCCGGCACCATCGGCCTGCCGCTGCCGGGTCTCGTGATGGATATCTGTTCGCTCGACGATCCCGCCAAGGTGCTTGCCACCGGCGAAATCGGCGAGATCCGCATCAAAGGCCCTAATGTCACCAAGGGCTATTGGAACAAGCCTGAAGAGAACGAGCGCGCCTTTGTCGACGGCTGGTTCCTGACCGGCGACGTCGGCTACATGGATGAGGACGGCTATTTCTTCATCGTCGACCGCAAGAAGGACATGATCATTTCCGGTGGGTTTAACGTCTATCCGCAGATGATCGAGCAGGCGATCTACGAGCATCCCGCAGTAGAAGAAGTCATCGTTCTCGGCGTTCCCGATGACTATCGCGGGGAAGCGGCGAAAGCTTTTGTCAAACTGCGCGCGGGGGCCTCACCCTTCCCGCTGGACTCGCTGAAGTCGTTCCTCGCCGACAAGGTCGGTAAGCACGAAATGCCCGCGGGTCTTGAGTTTCGTGACACCTTGCCGAAAACCACTGTCGGCAAGCTCTCGCGGGCCGATCTGCGCGCCGAAATCCAGGCCGCTAAGGGCGCGGCGTGATGTCGTTCGACCTTTCGGCCCAGCCCGTTCACACTATTGCATCCCTTCACTGAACTGAGAGAGTTCCATGGACCTGCGCTTCACGCCTGAGGAATACGCCTTCCGCGAGGAAATCCGCGCGTTCATCGCTGAAAAGCTGACGGCAGCAACGCGCGAGAAGCTTGCCTCGGGTCGCTCGCCCAACAAGGACGAGATCATCGCCTGGCAGCGCGCGCTGAACGCCCGTGGCTGGGGTGTGGCCCATTGGCCGAAGGAATATGGCGGCACCGGCTGGGATGCGGTGCGGCAGTACATCTTTCTGGAAGAATGCCAGCGCGCCCCGGCCCCGCCGCCGCTCGCCTTTGGCACCAGCATGGTCGGCCCAGTGATCTACACCTTCGGTTCGGAAGAACAGAAGCGCCATTTCCTACCGCGCATCGCCAATCTCGACGATTGGTGGTGCCAGGGCTTCTCCGAACCAGGCTCAGGGTCCGATCTTGCGTCCCTCAAGACCAAAGCCGAGCGCCAGGGCGACCATTGGGTGATTAACGGCCAGAAGACCTGGACCACCCTTGCTCAGCACGCTGACTGGATCTTTGTGCTTGCTCGCACGGACTCAAGCGTGAAGCAGCAGGAAGGCATTTCCTTCCTCTTGGTCGACATGAAAACGCCGGGCATTACAGTCCGCCCGATCCAGACCATCGACGGCGGTCACGAGGTCAATGAGGTCTTCTTTGACGACGTGAAAGTGCCGCTCGACGCGATTGTCGGACAAGAAAACAAAGGCTGGGACTACGCCAAATTCCTGCTGTCGAACGAGCGCACCGGCATTGCCCGCATCGGCGTATCGAAACAGCGGATCCAGCGCATCAAGGAACTCGCGGCCATCGAGCAGATGGGCGGGAAGCCGGTGATTGAAGACGCACGCTTCCTAGAGAAGATCACGGCGGTCGAGATCGAACTGAAAGCCCTTGAGATCACGCAAATGCGCGTGATCGCCAATGAGGCTAAGCGCGGCAAGGGCCGCCCGGACCCCGCGTCTTCGGTCCTAAAAATCAAGGGATCCGAACTACAGCAGGCGACGACCGAACTCCTCTATGAGGTGATCGGCCCCTATGCGGCGCCCTATGCCAAATCGGACTCGAACGAGCCGCCGGTCGGCCCTGATTGGGCGGCGCCCATTGCGCCCGTCTATTTCAACAACCGCAAAGTCTCGATTTATGGCGGGTCGAACGAGATCCAAAAGAACATCATTGCCAAAGCCGTCCTCGGGCTGTGACGGCGCTGAACAAATCCCTCGATAACGAGACCTGACCTCATGGATTTCGATCTGAACGATGACCAGCGTCTGCTTAAAGACACGGTCGATAAGCTGATTGCCGGCGACTACGGCTTTGAGCAGCGCCGCGCCTATATGATCGGCGAGAAGGGCTATTCCGACGCGATTTGGAGCCAGTTTGCTGAATTGGGCCTCCTCGGCTTGCCCTTTTC
>JBAWYY010000273.1:0-4343 GCA_037143285.1 Alphaproteobacteria bacterium
TCTCAACCGCAGCAGTCGTTCATCCCATGCGCCTCCGGCATTTCCTGAGCGTCCGCAGATGGCGGCTTGCTTCAGGGCTCGTTCTTTTCACCTATCTGTTCACGCACCTGATCAACCACATGCTCGGCCTGTTCGGGCTTGATGTGGCTGAGCGCGGGCTGATCATCGCCAAGATGGTCTGGCGCACGCCGGTTGCGACGGCGGCGCTTTATGGGGCGGCCGCGATCCATTTGGCGCTGGCGCTGCAGATGCTCTATGCGCGCCGCGACTGGCGCTTGCCGCCGAAGGAAATCCTCAGGCTCTCGGCGGGGTTCAGCATGCCCATGCTGTTGATCGGGCACGCGGTCGCAACCCGGCTCTCGGTGACGCTTCACGATCTGCCGCCGCGCTATGCCGGCGTCATCACCTCGCTGATGAGCAATGGTCTGGAGGGCTGGCAGCTCGCCCTGCTTGCGCCCGGCTGGATCCACGGCTGCATGAGCCTGTGGTTCACGCTGAAGCGCCTGCCCTCCCTTCACGACATCAAATGGGTGCTGGTGGTGCTGGCGGCGCTGTTCCCGATTGCGGCAGGGGCCGGCTTCATCACCATGATGACTGAACTCGCAGCCCTGGGCTTGAACCCGCAAACCCCCGCGCTGCCGCTGGATGCTGCGGCCCTTGTCCGCCGCGCTGAGCTCAACGATTGGCGGGTGTTCCTGGTGCGCAGCTATATGGCGATCATCGTCGCGACCCTGATTGCGGGACCGGTGCGGCGCGCGCTGATGAGCCGCTTGGTGCGGCGCCCGGCTTAAGCGGGCCCAGACATGGCGGGGCCCCGAACGGTCTCCCGCCGGGGCCCCCTTCTCATCAGTCGGCCTATAAGCCGGGTTCTGTGCAACGGGATTGCTCCCGCCCGACGACCATTCCTCTAGGGCGCCCGTTGCCGGACGCCTCTGGCAACCTACCCGGACAGCGACGCGGAAACGCGGTGGGCGAACCCATGCTGTCCCTATTCGGTTTTGCTCCCGGTGGGGTTTGCCGTGCCGCTCCCGTTGCCGGTCGCGCGGTGGGCTCTTACCCCACCGTTTCACCCTTACCTCCAGCGCGCCGGAGGCGGTTTCATTTCTGTGGCACTGTCCCTGAGGTCGCCCTCGCCGGACGTTATCCGGCACCGTGTTTCCGTGGAGCCCGGACTTTCCTCCCCCGCGCCCTTTCGAGACTTGCGGCGGCGGTCGCCCGGCCAACTGACGGCGCTGATGTGCGCTGTGGCAGCAGCCGCGTCAAGCGCTGGGGCTTAAGTGCTGGGGCGAGAACCCAAAAGATCGCGCAGGGTTTTCAAGGTCGAGGCATCGGCGACGCCATCCACAAGCTCCGGGCGCCAATGGCGCTGGAAGGCGGTGACGACCGCTTCGGTCAGCGCGTCATAGACGCCGGTCACCGTGATCTCAAAGCCGAGCATGGCGAAGAGCGATTGGATCGCTTGGATGGGCGGCCCCTCTTCGCCGGGGCGATAGAGAGGGCCTGCCTGGATCGGCGCCGGCCGCACCCAAAGGCCGAGGCCCTGGGCGGCGAGCGCTTCCCAAGGGAAGAGCTCGCCGGGATCGCGCTTGCGGGTGGGGGCGGTGTCGGAATGGCCGAGCACGAGGGCGGGCGAGATCCCGTTGCGCGCGACGATATCGCGGGCCAGCGCAAGTACCGCTTCCATTTGCGCCTCGGGAAAGGGCCGATAACCCCAGTCATGGCCGGGATTGACGATTTCGATGCCGATGGAGCGCGAATTGATATCGCCGCGACCGCCCCAGGCGCCCGCCCCCGCATGCCAGGCGCGGCGGGTCTCCGCCACCATCTGGATGATCTCGCCATCCTCCATCACGAGATAATGGCAGGAGACCGGGACGGGGTCGGCGGGGTCGCAGAGCCTTGCGAGCGCCGCCATGCCATCGGTCATGCCGGTATAGTGGAGGAGCAGGATGTCGGGGCCGGTCCCCTTCCGCTCATTGTGGTTCGGCGAGGGGGCAAGCGCCGTCACATGGGGGCTATCGGGCCGCTCGATATCGCCGCAGTCGTGATGATGCTCGCTCACCGGATCCCCCGCGCGACTTTCAGTTGCTCATAGGCCGCATTGATGGCCGCGACCTTGGCGGTGGCGAGCGCCACGAGGTCCTCCGGCACGCCACGGGCAATGAGCTTATCGGGATGGTTCTCAATGACGAGCCGGCGCCAAGCGGTCTTGATCGCGTCGGGCGAGGCATCGCGCGGGATCCCCAACACCACGAAGGGGTCGGCGTCACCCTCGATGACGTGGCGGGCCTTGATCGCCTCAAAGTCGGCGTCCGAAATAGCGAAGAGGCGTGCGACCTCGGCGAGATAGGCAAGCTCCGCCTCGTGGACTGCGCTGTCGGCGGTTGCGATGCTGAAGAGGCCATCGAGCAGGTCCTCCAGCGCCTTGGGCTCGGCCTTCAAGAGCTGGGCGAGCTGCATGGCATAGGCGTCGAAGCCTGCGACCGATTGCTTGGCGAGATCGAAGAGGGCCGTGACCCTCGGCTCGTCCTCAGGCGCGATGGTGACGAGCTTGCGGAAGGCATTGACCTCGTCGCGGGTGACGACGCCGTCGGCCTTCGCCATCTTGGCGGCAAGCGCGATGAGCCCGACCGTGAAGGCCACCGTCTCGCGCGGCGGCAGGGGTTCGCCGGCAAGCAGGCCCTCATCGACAATGAAATGGCCGGCGAGCGCGCCGAGAAGCGCGCCGATCGGTCCGCCGATGGCAAAGCCTGCAGCGGCGCCCGCCAATTTGCCCCAAATGCTCATGGCGCCCTTGTAAGCGAAAACGCGGGAGGGTGCAGCTAGGCCAAGATGTCGATTTGCGGTGATCTGGCCGACCAGCTAGGACATCGCCATATCAGGTCCAGAGGTCGCCCCATGCCGCTCAAGGTCGCTATCGTCCCCGTGACGCCGTTTCAGCAGAATTGCTCGATCATCTGGGATGATCGGACCATGGAAGCGGCTGTCGTCGATCCCGGCGGCGATGTGCCGGTGATCTTGAACGCGCTGAAGGAATTGAAGGTCAAGGCAACCAAGATCTGGATCACCCACGGCCATCTCGACCATGTGGGCGGCGCGGCGGAACTCGCGGCCACCCTTGGCATCACCGAGATCGAGGGGCCTCACGAGGCTGATCGCATGCTGATCGCCAATGTGGAGAAGCAAGCGGAGAAATTCGGCGTGCCGGGCCTCAAGGGTGTCGAGCCGACGCGCTGGCTGAACGAGGGCGACACGGTGTCCATTGGCGCCATCACCTTCGAGGTGTTCCATGTGCCGGGCCACGCGCCTGGCCACGTGGTCTTCGTCGACCGCGCCGATGACTTTGCCCTTGTCGGCGATACGATTTTCCAGGGCTCGGTCGGGCGCACAGATTTGCCCGGATGCGACCATGATCTTCTGATCTCCTCGATCAAATCCAAGCTCTTCACGCTGGGCAATGAGATGACCGTGTTGCCCGGCCATGGCCCTGCCACCACCATTGGGCGCGAGCGGCTCTCGAACCCATTTTTAACTTGAAATCGAAGCTCAGTAGTGAACCCGACCAAGTCGGTCACACCAAATCCACCTTCTTCTGTTACGCCTAGTGAAACTGGTTCTAACTTGGCCCTCTTGGAAACTGTGAGATCCGTGTCGACCACCATCGTTGCCTTTTGTCGGGATCGTATCGGCGTGAAGCGCATCGTCTTGGCGCTGAGCCTGGGCCTTATGGGCGTCGCGGTGTGGGTGCTCTGGTCGAAGCTGAGCGTGCTCGATTGGGTGAAGGTGGGCCATGCCATGGGCGCCGTGGGCACGCCGACCTTGATCCTGGCGGGTCTTGCCACCATTGCGGCTTACACCACCCTCACCTGCTACGACTATTTCGCGACCCGCACGATTGGTCGGCCGGATGTGCCCTATGCCACCTGCGCGACGGCCTCTTTCACCAGCTACACCATCGCACATAATCTCGGCGCGACCGTGTTTACGGCGGCCGTGGTGCGCTATCTCATCTATTCCCGCTACGGCTTTTCCGCGCCCGAAGTGATCAAGGTCTGCGTGATCGCGGGCCTCACCTTCTGGCTCGGCAATGCCGCCGTCCTTGGCCTCGGCTTCCTGCTTGAGCCGGAGGTTGTCACCCCCGTGGTCGAGCAAATCGGGATCAACGGCAATATGGTGCGCATGGTTGGCGCCGCCGTGCTGCTCGCACTTTTCGGCTGGCTCCTGTTTGTCTCCAAGCCGCGCACCATCTGCACGGGCGCCTGGGCGATCACGTTGCCCACCACACGGCTCACCGCCTTGCAGCTCTTCATCGGCGTGATCGATCTCGCCTGCACCTCGTTCAT
>JBAWYY010000274.1:0-4325 GCA_037143285.1 Alphaproteobacteria bacterium
CTCTACCGCCCCGTAAAAGCCTCAACTTTAAATCGTTAAATGACGTCGGCACACTCTTGTCGAGAAGGCCATCCTCTCGATCCCGCCGCAACACACACATCTCTATGTTCCTCTCGATCACCACCACCCATCGCCCCGCCCCCGACCTCGGCTTTCTCTTGCGCAAGAACCCCGCGCGGCTACACGAGACGCCTTTGCCGTTTGGGCGGGCTGTGACCGTTTATCCGGAGGCGTCCGAGGATTGCTGCACGGCAGCCCTCATTCTCGATGTTGACCCGGTGGGCCTCGTGCGCGGCAAGGGCGAGGCCGGCGGCATGATCGATCACTATGTCAATGATCGGCCTTTTGCCGCCTCGTCGCTTTTGTCAGTCGCCATCGGGCGGGTCTGGCGTGACGCCATGGCGGGCCAGAGCAAGGACCGGCCTGAGCTCGCGGATGCCCTGATCCCGTTTGTGGCCCATGTCACGCCGTTGCCGGTTCGGGGCGAGGCTCGCCTTGTGCGCGACCTCTTTGGCCCCCTTGGCTATGAAGTGTCGGTTGAGCCGATCCCGCTGGACCCCCTGCGGAGCGGGTGGGGCGATAGCCCCTATGTGGCGCTGACGCTTCGATCGGTCACCCGGCTCTCGGCGCTTCTCACCCATCTCTATGTGCTCATCCCCGTGCTTGATGATCGCAAGCACTATTTTGTCGGGGATGATGAGGTGCAAAAGCTAATCACGCGGGGCGAAGGTTGGCTTGGCGAGCATCCGCTGAAAGAGATGATCGTCAACCGCTATCTGAAGCGCCGGCGGTCACTGGTGAGCGAGGCCCTGGCTCAACTTGTGGGCAACGAGGCGGAGGCGGAAGGGCAGCTCGACACGGCGCGCAAAGATAATGCGGAAGAGGCGATGGAGAGGCCGCTTCGCCTGCACGAGCAACGCCTCAATCAGGTGGCACAACGCCTGAAGGAGCTTGACTCCAAGCGGGTGCTCGATCTCGGCTGCGGCGAAGGGCGCCTCATTATGCGCCTAAGCGAGGAGCGGCAATTTCAAGAGATTGTCGGCGTCGACGTCTCAAGCGTCAGCCTTGCGCGGGCGGCGGAAAAACTTGCGCGCTTGCCGGAACACCAGCGCGCCCGCGTCAGCCTGTTGCAGGGCGCGCTAATCTATCGCGACCAGCGGCTCAGCGGCTATGACGCGGCGGCCTTGGTGGAGGTGATCGAGCATGTGGAGCCCGACCGGCTTGATCATCTGGAGCGCGCGCTCTTTGGCGATGCGCAGCCACGGGCCGTGATCGTGACGACGCCGAATGCGGATTACAACGCGCTGTTTCTGGGTCTGGCCAGGGGCCAGTTTCGGCACGCCGATCATCGGTTTGAATGGACGAGGGGCGAGTTTGCCGCCTGGTGCGAGAAGATCGGCGAGGCCTATGGCTATCGCTTGGCCATTGAAGCGATAGGGCCTGAGGATGCGGAACTCGGCGCTCCCTCACAGATGGCGGTGTTCACTCGATGAGCACCATGTCCCTCCCTGAATTCTGCCTTGTGCTGCTCATCGGGGCCTCCGGCTCCGGCAAATCCACCTTTGCTCGAAAGCATTTCAAGCTGACCGAGATCGTCTCGTCTGATTGGGCGCGCGGCCTCGTGGCCGATGACGAAACGAGCCAGGAGGCAACGGCTGACGCCTTTGAGCTGGTGCATGCCCTGATCGAGATCCGCATGCGCCGCCGGCTTCTGACCGTTGTGGATGCCACCAATGTCCGCGCGGAGGATCGCGCCAAGCTTGTCGCCATTGCCAAGCGATGGGATGCGCTTTGTGCGGCTATTGTGATCGATCCCGGCGAAGACATCTGTCTTGAGCGCAATGCGCAGCGTCCAGATCGGCAGTTCGGCGCGCATGTGGTGCGCAATCAGCGCGCGGCCTTGCACCGGGGGCTTGGCGGGCTCAAGCGGGAGGGGTTCCGGGAGATTCGCCAGTTGATGTCGCAGGAGGCGATCGAGGGCGCGAGCATTGTCCGCCAGAAACTCTGGACCGATAAGCGCGAGGAAACCGGCCCCTTCGACATCATCGGCGACATTCATGGCTGCGCCGATGAACTCGAAGAGTTGCTGGGCAAACTCGGCTATGGGCTCGCGTGGGTCGACCGTGACGGCGAACGGCACTGTCAGATCACGCCCCCGCAGGGCCGCAAGGCCGTCTTCGTTGGCGATATCGTTGATCGCGGCCCGCGCGTTGCCGACAGCCTGCGGCTTGTCATGGATATGGTGGCCGATGGTCACGCCTTCTGCGTCATGGGCAATCATGAGGCGAAGGTGGAGAAGTGGCTTGCCGGCCGCGAGGTCAAGATGACCCATGGCCTTCAGGCAAGCGTTGATGATCTGGACGCAGCAGGAGAAGCCTTCAAGGCGCGGGTCAAAGCCTTCCTTTCAAAGCTCATCAGCCATTACCTCCTGGACGGCGGCAAGCTGGCCGTTGCCCATGCCGGCATTCGCGAGGAGATGCAGGGCCGCGCCTCCGCACGGGTTCGCGAGTTCTGCCTCTATGGCGAGACGACCGGT
Source organism: Alphaproteobacteria bacterium (assembly GCA_037143285.1). GTDB lineage: Bacteria > Pseudomonadota > Alphaproteobacteria > Rhizobiales > Phreatobacteraceae > Phreatobacter. The sequence continues at coordinate 2,537 of JBAWYY010000274.1, forward strand.
GAGACCGACGAGTTTGGCCTGCCGGTGCGCCATGCCTGGGCCGCAAACTATCGCGGCAAGACCAAGGTGGTTTACGGCCACACACCCGTGCTGACCCCTGAGTGGCTCAACGGCACGCTCTGTATCGACACGGGCTGCGTCTTCGGTGGCGCGCTGACGGCTCTCCGCTATCCCGAACTCGACATCGTCTCCGTGCCGGCGCGGCGCATCTATAGCGAGCCGATAAGGCCGCTTGGCGTGCCCGCCAAAGCGATCTCCGCCCAACAGGAGAATGACGCCTCGCTCGATCTCGCCGATGTCATGGGCAAGCGCATCATTGAGACGCGGCTCTGGAACACCGTCACCATCCGCGAGGGCCATGCGGCAGCAGCCCTTGAGGTGATGGCGCGCTTTGCAATTGATCCGCGCTGGCTGATCTATTTGCCGCCGACCATGTCGCCCTCGGAAACCTCGAGTGAGGTGGGCTATCTCGAACATCCCCGTGAGGCGCTGGGCTATTTCCGCAAGCTCGGCGTGCCCCAGGTCGTCTGCGAAGAAAAGCATATGGGTTCGCGCGCCGTTATCGTCGTCGCGCGCGACGAGGAGGTGGCGCGCAAGCGGTTTGGGGTTAGCAGCGGGCCGCCGGGCGCCGTCTATACCAGGACCGGCCGCGCCTTTTTCGCGGACCGCGCCGATCTCGCCGCCGTTCTCGCCCGCACGACGCAGGCGTTGGAAGGCGCCGGCCTTTTCGAGCGCCTTACCACCGATTGGCTCTGTCTCGATGCGGAGATCATGCCCTGGTCGGCCAAGGCGCAGGCGCTGATCTCGCAGCATTTCGCCCACGTCGGCGCGTCATCACGGGCAGGCTTGAGCGCGGCGGAGCAGGCGTTGGCGAAGGCAGCCCTGCGCGGCGTCGATATCGGCGAGCGCGCCGAGAGCGTTGCCGCGCAGCTAAGCCACAGCGAAAGCTATGCGGCGGCTGTTCGACAGTATTGTTGGCCGATTTCGGGGCTTTCGGGCCTCAAAATCGCGCCCTTCCATCTGCTCGCCAGCGAAGGCGCTGTTCATTACGACAAGCCTCACGCCTGGCACATGGAGGTTCTGGCCGCGCTTGAGCGCCATGATCCCCTCTTTCAAGCCACGCGAACGAAAACCGTCGACCTCGCGGATGAGGCCTCAATCGAGGCGGCCATTCGCTGGTGGCTCGACATGACCGAGCAGGGCGGCGAGGGCATGGTGGTGAAACCCGCGGACTTCATCGCGCGGGGGCCGAAGGGGCTGATCCAGCCGGCGGTGAAATGCCGGGGGCGCGATTATCTGCGCCTCATCTATGGCCCCGATTATGACGCGCCGGCCAATCTCAGCCGCCTTCGCCAGCGCAACCTGCATGATAAGCGCTCGCTCGCCATCCGCGAATTCGCGCTGGGCCTTGAGGCCCTCGAACGCTTCGTTGCGCACGCGCCGCTCCGCCGCGTGCACGAATGCGTCTTCGGCGTGCTGGCGATGGAGAGTGAGCCGGTGGACCCGAGGTTGTAGGGGGGGAATCGCTTTTGGACATGTAGCTTCTTGAACTAAAAATGGAACTACAGCGCAAATTAAATCCGCTTGAAGAGCATAGTTCTCGCGTATTTCGCTCTGAGAAATATTGCTCTTCGCTTTCTCGGGGGATGCGATAGGCTAATTTTGCTTAACGCTTCAAGCAGGCGACTTGCTGAACAGATTCTCGGGTATCAGCTACAATTTGTGACGGCTCGCGGCGAGGCATCTCCGCCGACGCCAATGGCACCGACAGGCCGTGTCTGCGCAAGAA
>JBAWYY010000275.1:0-4309 GCA_037143285.1 Alphaproteobacteria bacterium
GGGATCTCCTGGCGGAAAAACGACAGCCAGAGCACGAACCCCAGCGGCATCAGGATGAAGCAAAGCGTTGAGATTGCAGCCGATCTCAACGCCAACCTGTGCAGGCTCATCGCGTGCATCATTGAGCCCCAATCCGTGCGGTCCGCACCATCACAGCCTGTTCTTCACAGCGACACCGCCCTTCATGATCATGGGCATGTGCCGCCCCTGACCGGTGAGCAAGGTCAGATCCTTCAGGGGATCGCCGTCGACCACAATAAGATCGGCATAAGCACCAGCAGCGATTGTGCCAATGCGGCCCTCCATCATGCAGATCTTAGCGGCATGGACGGTCGCCTGCGCAATCACTTCTTGAGCCGGCATGACGCGGCCACGAATGACAAACTCTTCCGACTGATGGCGATGCATGGCGGTGCCGATGAGGTCCGAGCCATAGCCCATCATCACACCCGCCTTGTAGAGACGCTCCAGCGCCAGCATCCCGCCCTTGCGGACGGTTTCGATCTTGGCAACTGAGGCAGGCGGCAGGCCCATGGAGGCGCCTTCATTGGCGAGCGCGTCGTAAACGACCGTGGTCGGCACCGCGAAAGCGCCTTTCTTCTTCATCAGTTCCGCCGTTGGTGCCTCAATGAGGTTGGCATGTTCGACCGAGATGACGCCGCACTCCACCGCCCGTTTGATCGCCTCATCGGTATAAAGATGGGCCGAAACATAGGTTTTCGAGTTCGAAGCCTCTTCAACAATGGCGATAATCTCATCGCGCGAGAAGCCGAGGAAGGCGATGGGATCGGTGGGTGAGGCGACCCCGCCATTGGCCATGATCTTGATGAACTGAGCGCCGGCCTTGATCTCTTCGCGCACGGCCTTTCGGCAGGCGTCGACCCCGTCGACCAAGCGACCCATCATGCCGAGCTTGCGCTCAAGCCAGGCCGTGTCGCGCGTGTCAAAGCGGCCGCGCATGTCGGTATGGCCATTGGTTTGCGAGAGGGCCTTACAGCAGATGACAAGGCGCGGGCCGACGATCAGTCCTTCGTCACTCGCCATTTGCAGGCCGATATCGGCGCCGGCGACATCGCGGACAGTCGTGAACCCCCGCATCAGCATGCCGGTCATGATCTCGCCCGTGCGATAGGCGATATAGCTGTCGGGCAGCATGGCGTTCTGCCCGAGATTGGTGAGTGCCGCCGTCACGTGAACGTGGCAATCGATCAGGCCGGGCATGAGCGTGCGACCCTTGAGATCGATACGCCGAGCCGTTGCTGAGGTGATCGACTTCGTCGAGACTTCGCGGATGGTGTCGCCTTCGATGAGAACCGACATGCCCGTTTTCGGCGTTGCACTTGTTCCATCGACGATCGCCGCATTGTCGAACACCACCAGTTTGGGTTTGCGCGCCATCGTCTTATCCTCCGCTTCTGATTATCGTTCAGCCGTCGCAAGCGATGCTCGGGCCGACCGGCCCCACAGCTCACGGCGCTCACGATAACCGGTGTCGGGACGTGCGAAAGCCGGATCAACGCGGTACCGCCCATCATCTTGCGCAGGGCTGAGGCGATCTTCGCGTTGGTGCTAAGCGACAGCCGTCTCAAGCGTAGCGAGGGGCGTGACCCAGCCGACAATGGCGCCTTGGGCGGTGATCATGTCGATGGTCGCAGACTTAAACTCGGGGAAATAGCTTTCCGTCGCATCCTCGATCAAAAGGCAATCAAAGCCGCGATCATTGGCCTCGCGCATGGAGGTCTGAACGCAGACTTCCGTGGTGACGCCGGCAAATACCAGATGTGTGATCCCGCGTGCGGCCAGCATCGCACCGACATCGGTGCCGTAGAACATGCCCTTGCCCGGCTTATCGACAACCATTTCACCACTTATGGGCACGAGCGGCGAGACAATGGCGTTGCCGGGTTCGCCGCGCACGAGAATGCGACCCATGGGGCCGACATCGCCAATCCGCATTGACGGTTGGCCGCGGTCGCGCTTAGCCGGCGGGCAATCCGAGAGATCGGGCAAATGGCTTTCGCGGGTATGAAGGATCGGCCAATTGTTCTTGCGAAACAACGCAATGAGGCGCGCAACTGTTGGGATTATCGCCTGCAAACGCGTGACATCATTGCCGAGAGCCGCACCAAAGCCGCCGGGCTCCACAAAATCGCGCTGCATGTCGATCACGACCAGTGCGGTTTTGCCGGGCACAAGCGGGTAGGGCATGGGCGCGGCAGGAACGAGGATGGTATCGTTCATAGTGGCCTTCCCATTCTCAGTGGCCGGCCATGGCGTGACCGATGCTCGCCCGGTCGGTCGACGCGATGGGTGCGAGAAGCGTAATGCGCCCCTCGGACATCACAGCGACACGGTCGGAGAGCTCGAGGATTTCGTCGAGATCCTCGGATACCAGCAACACCGCTGCCCCCCGGTTTCGCGCCTCGATGATCTGACCCCGAATATCTGAGGCAGACGCAAAATCGAGTCCGAAGCACGGATTGGCGACGATCAAGACGTCGACGTCCTCAGAGAGCTCGCGGGAGAGGACGGCACGTTGAACATTGCCGCCCGAAAGCGTTTGGATCGCCGCATCAGGCGAGGAGGTCTTCACACGATAGCGCGTGATCAGGTCGCGCGCCTTTTCCCGCATGAGAGCAGGCTTAAGCCACCAGCCCAATGATGTAATGGGCGGCCGATCAAAGGAGCGGAACGCGATGTTTTCGGCGACCGTCATATGCGGCACGGTCGCGTTCTTCAGCGGCTCCTCAGGCAGCCCGTATATCTTCAACCGGGCGAAGCTTTCGCGCGTCGGTTCAAAGCCCTTGCCGCGGATGAAGATGCGCCCGTCTTTCACAGGCCGTTGGCCGGAAAGTACTTCCACCAATTGCGACTGGCCATTGCCGGAAACACCGGCAATGCCGACGATCTCGCCGGCATGGACCTTGAGATCGAGTTCGTTCACAGCAAGAGCGCCGGCATCGTCCTCTGCATAGAGCGCGACCAGTTCCATGATCGCTTCGCTATTCGGATGAGCGACGCGCGCGGCCCGCTCGCGTATCGGCGTATCGCCGATCATCATCTTCGCCATGTCATCGGTCGACATCTCCGAGACCCGGCCAGCGCCAGCAAGCTTGCCGCGCCGGAGGATGGTCACATCATCGGCAAAGGCCGTGACCTCTCGGAACTTGTGGGTGATCATGAGGACCGAAATGTCGCCCCGCTGCGTCATTCCGCGGAGCAGGCCGAGAATCTCGTCCGCCTCATCGGGCGTCAGCACCGAGGTCGGCTCGTCCAGGATGAGAAAACGCTGGTCGAGATAAAGAAGCTTGAGGATCTCAAGCTTCTGTTTTTCGCCGGCGGCTAATTCGCTGACAGGCTTATCCAGCGGCACGCGAAACGGCATGCGATCGAGAAAGGCGTCGAGCGCACGGGTCTCTTTCGCCCAATCGATGACCGCCGGCGCATCCGCGCGGCTGATCACCATGTTCTCAGCCCCCGTCAGCGACGGCACTAAGGTGAAGTGCTGGTAGACCATGCCGATGCCGAGCGCGCGCGCCTCGCGGGGATTGCGCACGACCACCGGTGCACCATCAACAATCACCTCGCCGCGGGTCGGCTGGTAGAACCCCATGATGCATTTGACGAGGGTCGACTTGCCCGCGCCATTTTCGCCAAGCAGCGCGTGGAAGGTCCCGGCCGGCACGGTGATCGAGACATCGTCTAGGGCCGCCAAGCCACCGAAGATCTTGGTCATGCCGCGGGTTGAGAGAGCGATGGCGCGGGTCATGGCTACCTCGACACCGACAATTCGCCGGGCATGCTGCGCAGCGCATTTCTCGCCCGGCTCGACGAGACCATGATGAGCAAGGTGAGGAGATAGGGTGCCGCGTTGAAGAAGTAATAGCCCTGGGTGATGCCGACAGATTGGAGCGCCGGGCCGATCGCGCCGGCCGCACCAAATAGGAGTGCGGCAAAGAAGCAGCGGACGGGGTCCCAGCGCGCAAAGATGACAAGGGCCACGGCCATCAAGCCCTGGCCGGAAGAGAGCGCCTCATTCCAACTGCCGGGATAGTAGAGCGACAGGAATGATCCGCCGATGCCGGCGAAGAAACCGCCTGCTGCCGTCGACAAGAGGCGCACCTGGTTGACTGAAACACCCATGGCGAGCGCTGCGGGCGCACTGCCGCCGGCAGTCCGGATGACCAATCCGATGCGGGTGGTCCGAAACGCCCAGGCCATCACGAGAGCAAGCAAGAGCCCGATGAAGAACATCGGATTGACCTTCAGCGCCTCGGCGATTTGCGCGCTGCCGGTCCAATCACCGAGC
>JBAWYY010000276.1:0-4280 GCA_037143285.1 Alphaproteobacteria bacterium
CGCTACTACGCCATGCTGGACCAGCCAGCCATGGCCGCATAACTTAACCCAAATGGCCTCCGGCGAACCGGGGGCGGTTCAAAGTCCAGCCAAAAGAGTCCCTGCAGCACGATGTGTAGGGAGCGGCGATCCAAATCCTTATTGTTCAGAGTGCGAAGCCCCACCCAAAGCGTACAAACGGTGATGGCGAACCAGAACACAGGGAACAAATACCCCGGCGGCCGAAAAGGTGGTTCTAAAAACCCGGGAAAGAGTTGCTCACGCCAACCGATCATGAAGCCAGGCGCGTTGACAGCCAGCCAGAACAGCGCTGCGTGCCACCATTTGAAAGGTCCGGTATCTGGTCTAGTTTGGGCTAGTGTCTGTGCAGTCACGGCTTTCTCCTCGCCAATATTTTATGGTACATATGTGCCAATAAATTGAGGCAGTGTCAAGCCTGCGAAATTGGCGTGGCCAAAGCGGTCACTGAACAAAGGGAGTGGGGAATTCATGGGTCGCCCGCGAGGCGTTCGCAGTCATGACCACGACGCTCGGCGCAACGAGATCCTGAACCGGATGGCGCAGCGATTGGCGGAGCACGACGCCATGCACGCTTCCTATCGCGAGCTGGTGGCAGCAGCTGGCGTGTCAATTTCCACGTTGCAGCACTATTTTGGCAGGCGCGAGGACATCGTTGCAGCCGTTCTTCAACAGGCGCAGCAGAGTGCGGCCACCCATTTTGATCAAGTCAGCAAATCGAAAGGGACATTTCGAGAGTCGATTTTGGATTTTCTTGCCTATTTCCGTTTGGGGTTCGAGTGCTTCGGCGTCGGCGACGTCCATGCCCTCGGTCTAGTGGAGGGGCTAAGGAGCTCTGCGCTGGGACCGAAGGTGGTTGAAGCCGTCTTGGAACCCTCGATTAATGCTTTAACGGCGCGTTTGAGCGAGCACCAACGGCGCGGCGAGATGCGGGCCGATAGCGATCCTCGGCATGCCGCCATCATGCTGTTAGCCCCCGGGGTCCTTCTCATGCTGCATCAGCGTGAGCTCGGCGGAGCAGCATCTCATCCCGCGGATTTGGATCGCTTCTTCGCCGAGCATGCTGAGGCATTCCTCCGAGCCCACGAAAAACAAAAATAGAATTCGCTGAGAATCGTCCTAATCGCTGGTGCAACATCCGATCAGATTGAACCAGGGCGGTTCGGTGGTGGCGAGCTGCCGCTGTATTTCGGGCTTCAACCGTACTCGCGATACGCATATTGGACAGTTCCTGCCGGATCGCCGCTCTGCGCCTATGATGTTACCTCGCCTCGACCACAGTCTTTGGTGGCTTGGCCCAGGGTTCAGCCTTGTAGATCTTGGCGATCCAGGCCGCAGCCACCACGCCGGCAAGGCCCGCGATATTGATGAACGCGATGCTGAGCGCGTTATAGCCATAGCTATCAAGCGCGATGCCGGCCCCCCACGCGAGTGCCGTGCAGGCCAAGAAGGCCGGCAGCGATTGCGTGCCGACGATGGTCAAGAGCTTGGCGAGCCGGGTGTCGAGGAGCCAGCGCGCCCGCTCCAACAGCGCAAGCGTCAAATAGGCAAGGCTCAAGAAGTGGATGATCCGCACGGGGTGCAGGTTGGTCCAGGTATTCTCGCCGAAATGGCGCATTTGCCAGTCCACCAATGCCGGCCAAGCATCGGTGAAGGCCCAGAAGTTGAACGGCACGGACACAATGACAATGATCGCGCAGAGCGCCATCAGCCAGCCATTGGCGAGCGAGGGCGGGGTCCACCACTTCAGCCCGATGGAATAGCCCATGAAAAACAGGGCTTGCCAGGCGAAGGGGTTGAAGAACCAGGGCTCCGCCGTATCCGGCCGGCCCGGCATGGCCAAGCCCAACGTCCAGGTGGCGACATAAAGGCCGCCTGAGATCAGGAAGGGCAGGGCAGGATGGACCCGATGCGCCGCCATCATCACAGGCACCAGCGCCAGCACGATGATGTAAAGCGGCAGGATATCGAGGAGGATCGGCACATAGCGCAGCGTGATCAGACCGCTGATCGCCTCGGAGGGGGCGGTGAAGAAATAGTTGAGCCCGCTCATGGCATGGCTGTCGGCAGGGGCGAACAGGACAGTGAGCCCGATCAGCACGACAAACAGGCTCAAATGGGCCCAGTAGAGCTGCCAGATGCGCTTGGTGATCCGGAGCGTGCCCACGGAAAAGCCATGGCTCGTGAAGGTGCGGCCAAAGGCAATGGCGCTGGCAAAGCCCGAGCCGAACACGAAGAGCTCGGTGGCAGAGGAGAAGCCAAAGCGCGCGGGGATCCAGGCAAGCCAGGGGTTGTCAGGCGTATGAGCGATAAAAATAATCAACATGCATAGCCCGCGAAAAACATCGAGCCTTGCATCCCGTGGGCGCTTGGCCGGTTTCGTCGGTGTCTCAACAGTCATTCCATGCGCCGGTGTTGGGTGAGGCTGTTGGGCATACGAACCGGGCCCACCTGCCTGTTACGCCGTGCGCCGAGAAATTGAGGACTTAAAGCATAAGATACGCGCGCGCGATGGGTTCGCTCTGTCGCAGCCTAGCGCAAATTCACTACCCCGATGCCGTAACATTCCCGCGACCTGATGCGAATTCTCCAACAACGGCGCAAGGTGACGCCCAAACGGAAACGGGAGACTGACAATGAACAGCTATACGATTGCCCCCACACGCATTGCCGGCTTCGTGGTGCCCGGCGCGTGGGAGATTTTTGCGCTTGCGGTCGGTGGCTTTGCCGGCTTCGGCATTTGGGAAGTCTGGGCCAACCTGCCGACCCCCTTCATCGCCGGTGGCCCCTTGGAGCCGCCGACCCTCATCAAAGCGCTCTTTGCCAATCGCTTAGGGCTGGAAGTACCGACTTGGTTTGCGCTTGCGCTGCATTACTTCACCGGCATCGTCGGCTATCCCATCGGCTATTACATTCTGACCCGCAACGGCGTGTCGCTTGGCCGCTCGCTTGATGGCTGGATCTGGGGCGCCTTCACCACCTTCATCGCGCTCGGCATTTTCGCAACACTTGCCGGCTTCCCCTTCATGCTGCTCGCCTGGGGCGGACAGCTCACGATCATGAGCACCATCGGCCATACGCTCATGGGCGGGCTTGCCGCCTATGTGACCGAGATGCTCCTCGACAAGTAACGAGCCGTAAAGCCCTCGCTCAGAACGCAAAAACCCAGGCCCGCGATTGCGCCGGCCTGGGTTTTTGTGTGGTGTCACTCAAGGGGCGGCGCAGACCGCCCGATTGTTCAGCTTATTCGCAGACACGAACGCGGCGGCGTTCCATCCCATAGGGACCTTCAACCCAGCGCCGCTCAACCCAGCATTCGCGGTCATATCCATAGGCCGGGCGCGCATTGGCAGCAGCGATCCCGCCGATGATCAAGCCGGCAGCGCCAAGACCAACGGCCGGGCCAACCCAGCCGCCGCCACGCCGGCCACGCCAGCCGGGGCCGCCACGGCGCCAGCGCTGCATTTCGAGGAGGGCCGGCGCTTCAGTTGCCGCGGTTGCAGCACCGGGCGCCTTGGCGCTCGCTGCATTGGCACTGGAAAGCGGCATCAAGCAGGCCGCGCTTACCATGATCGCAGCAAGAGTAGATGCGGTGGTCAGGCTCAAGCGATGTGTTTTCGTCATGATCGAACTCCTTTCACGGAACCGACGCCGCAGAGCCAAGCCTGACTGCCGCTTGCGTCGTCATCCAAGGCTCAATCACGCCAATCCAAAAGGTCGCGTTGAGCACCAAGACCAGGATTTTCCGCGCAATTCATGGTGATTGCGAGGCCAAAAACCTAGGCAATAATGCTGATGCGTGGAGGTACGGAGAGAGGGAGCGCGAGTGGGGCGACCGTGCGCCGCGCCGGCCTAGTCTCTGAGGAAAACGACCAGGTGCGGGGAAAATGGTGGGCGCGACAGGGATTGAACCTGTGACCCCTCCCGTGTGAAGGGAGTGCTCTCCCGCTGAGCTACGCGCCCGCCCTTGCGAGGCGCGGATGTAGCCGCGCTCATGGTTCGGTGTCAAGGACGGGCCGATGGTGTAGGGGCAATGGCGGTGTTAATTGCCTTGACATGAGGCCTGTCAGCGCGCACGGTTATCCATGTAACGCGTGCTCAACCGTTACATTTTGTAAATTTCGCTCCCGCGCGCATGTCTCAGACACTTAGCGACATTGGAATTTTCAACAAGAAGCGGCTGGAGCGGGTTTACACCTTACTCCAAGACGGCCGCAGTGATTATCTGTCAGTCCTCTGCAGGCCCGATTGCACGTTCACCC
>JBAWYY010000277.1:0-4244 GCA_037143285.1 Alphaproteobacteria bacterium
GCCAATCGCGAACTGCAGACCAAAACCGGCGCGACACCTTCGGAGCGCTCAACTCGCCACATCGAAGTGAAGCTGCCGGACGGCGTTTCCTATCGTTCGGGCGATCACTTGAGTGTTGTGCCGAAGAATGGTGCCATCCTCATCGGACGGGTCCTCAGCCGCTTTGGTTTCACAGACAGCAGCCATCTCCGGCTCTCAACGGCTGCCGGCAGACGGGCGGCCCTGCCGGTTGATCAGCCGATCGCGGTGCGTGATCTCCTCTCCGACTATGTCGAACTCCAGGGCGTTGCCACCCGCAAGCAGATCCAAGCGCTGGCGGATGCCACTCGTTGCCCGATGACCAAGCCTAAGCTTGCGGCACTTGCGGATGAGGCGACCTACAAGAGCGAGGTCTGGGCGAAGCGCCGTTCGGTGCTCGATCTCTTGGAAGATCATCCGGCCTGCGAACTTACCTTCGGCGCTTTCCTTGAGATGATGCCCTTGATGTCGCCGCGCTATTATTCGATCTCGTCGTCGCCCCTTGCCAATGCCGGCCAGTGCTCGGTGACAGTCGGTGTGGTCAAATCGCCGGCCCGTTCGGGCCATGGCATCTTCGAAGGGATCTGCTCGACTTATCTCAATGAGCAGAACGAAGGCGCGGTGGTTCATGCCACGATCAAGGAAACGAAAGCGGGCTTTCGCCTGCCGGAAGATCCGACGCGCCCAATCATCATGATCGGCCCAGGGACGGGGCTAGCGCCTTTCCGAGGCTTTTTGCAGGAACGCGCGGCTCTGAAAGCCAAAGGCGTGACGCTCGGGCCGGCGATGCTGTTCTTCGGCTGCCGTCATCCGGACCAGGACTTCATTTATCGGGAGGAACTGGAGGGTTTTGCCAAGGCAGGTCTCGTCGATCTGCACGTGGCCTATTCCAGGCTCGACGGTCAGCGTAGCTATGTTCAGGACATTCTTGAGAAGCAGCGGGCGCAGGTCTGGAGCCTAATCGACCAGGGCGCGATCATCTATGTCTGCGGTGACGGCAGCCGCATGGAGCCCGACGTTAAGCGCGTTCTCGTGCGCATTTATTGCGACGAAAAGGACGTGGACATCGAATCGGGCGACGCTTGGATTGATGGTCTTGGCGCGCAGGATCGCTACGTGCTCGACGTTTGGGCAGGAAGCTAGAGACGAGGCTGAATACAAAGTCTTGCAGCCTCTCTCACTCCGACTATGTTCGGCAGAGAACGACAACAAAAACCAAGAACACCGGATAAAAAGCACAGGGAGAATGACACCATGGATCGGTTCTGGCTCAAGAGCTATCCGGCCGGCGTGCCGGCGGAGATTAACGTCAATCAGTATCAGTCGGTGAACGCGCTTCTGGAGGAGAGCTTCCAGAAGTATCGCAATGAAAAAGCCTATATCTGCATGGATAAGGCGATCACCTATGGCGAAATCGACGAGATGTCACAGCATCTCGGCGGCTATTTGCAGTCTTTAGGATTGCAGCGCGGCGACCGCGTCGCGATCATGATGCCCAACGTGTTGCAATATCCCGTGGCAGTTGCCGCCATCATGCGCGCCGGCTTCATCGTCGTGAACGTCAATCCGCTCTACACGCCGCGTGAGCTTGAGCATCAGCTCAACGATTCCGGCTCCAAAGCCATCATCATTCTTGAAAATTTTGCGGTCACCTTGCAGGAGGTCATCGCCAAGACCCCGGTGAAGCACGTGATCCTCGCCTCCGTTGGCGATCTCTTGGGCTTCCCGAAGAGCTTGATCGTCAATTTCGTGGTGCGAAACGTGAAGAAGGCCGTGCCGGCCTTCTCGCTTCCTGGCGCCGTTCGGTTCAATGCCGCAGTGGCCGCGGGTAAGAGCACGACCTTCACCAAGGTCGAAGTGAAGCCGGATGATGTCGCGGTGCTGCAATATACGGGCGGCACCACTGGCGTCTCGAAGGGTGCAACCCTTCTGCACAAGACGATCATCGCGAACTTGCTGTCGTCGGAGGCTTGGTGTCAGCCGGCTTTTGATAAGAAGAAGGTGTCGGGCCAGATCGTTTTCGTCTGCGCGCTGCCGCTCTATCACGTCTTCGCCTTCATCACCTGCGGGCTCTTCGCCATGCGGATCGGTGGGGTCAATATCCTGATCCCCAATCCGCGCGATCTGCCGGGGCTGATCAAGGAAATCGGCAAGTACAAGTTCCACATCTTCCCGGGCGTGAACACGCTATTCAACGGGCTCGCCAACAACGCGGAATTTGCCAAACTCGACTTCTCCGAGTTCGTCGTTTCCAACGGCGGCGGCATGGCGGTTCAGGAGGCGGTCGCCAAGAAATGGCTGGCTGTTACCCATGTGCCGATCATCGAGGGCTATGGGCTGTCGGAAACCTCATCGGGCATCACCTGCAACCCCGCAGATTCCGACAACTACACCGGCACGATTGGGCTGCCGATGCCCAATGTTGAGATCAAGATTCTCGACGATGACGAGAACGAAGTGCCGCTCGGCACAGCCGGTGAGATTGCGATCCGCGGACCCCAAGTCATGGCTGGCTATTGGCAGCGTCCTGACGAGACCGCCAAGGTCATGACCAAGGACGGTTTCTTCAAGTCGGGCGACGTCGGCATCATGGATGAGCGCGGCTATACCAAGATCGTCGATCGCAAGAAGGACATGATCCTGGTCTCCGGCTTCAACGTTTATCCCAATGAGATCGAGGCGGTGGCAGTGAGCCATCCCGGCGTTCTTGAGGCAGCCGTCGTAGGCGTTCCCGACAAGAACTCGGGCGAAGCGGTGATGATGTTCATCGTGCGCAAGGATCCAAGCCTCACCAAAGAGCAGATCTTGGACTTCTGCGCGAAGGAGATGACCGGCTACAAAAAGCCGAAATACATCGAATTCCGCAACGAGCTGCCGAAGACCAATGTGGGCAAGATCCTGCGCCGCGAACTCCGCGATGCGGCGGTTAAGGATATGGCGAAGGTCGCCTGACGATCACGTCTTCATCGCTACCGATATTTGGGATCGGGGCAGCATGCGCTGCTCCGTTCTCATACTTCCAACAAGAACGAGGCTCTCCATCGAGCCGCCCTTCATGATCGCGCACGATGAATGGCCGATCCGTCATTAGGGAAGAAGACCATGAGCGAGAACGCCGAGACCGCCAAAACCGTTGCCGAAGAGGTGGCCGAGAGCGCCTCGCAGAACACGCTGGCGCTTAATCCGCTGGTGGGCGTGCGCGCCGAGGACTTGATGGATGCGGCTCGCACGGCGCTTGGCGCGCTCGCAAGCCAGCCCAATATCGTGGTTCAGCAATGGGGCTCGTTTCTTGGTGAGATGGCCAAGATTGTGACGGGTAAATCCGACATCGCTCCCGATCCGAAGGACCGGCGGTTTGCTGATCCCTCCTGGCAGTCCAGCACCATCCATCGCACCTTGATGCGCAGCTATTTGGCCTGGGCGAACACGGTGACCGAAGCGGTCGAGCGTACCGAATTGCCGGACCGGGATGCGGCCCGTGCCAGGCTTGTGACGTCCATTTTCGTCGATGCCATGTCGCCGTCGAACTCGTTGCTTGGCAATCCAGCGGCCTTGAAAACGGCTGTCGACAGCAAGGGCGGCAGCCTGGTGGAGGGGATGAAGAACTTCCTCACCGACCTCCAGAAAAATGGTGGGCTGCCGAGCCAGGTTGATACGAGCAAATTCAAAGTTGGCGAAAATCTCGCCAATACGCCGGGGCAGGTGGTGTTCAAGAACGACGTTCTAGAACTGATCCACTACACCGCGACGACGCCGCAAGTGTATCAAAAGCCCTTCGTCATGATCCCGCCGCAGATCAACAAATATTACTCCGTCGATCTCGCGCCCAACAAAAGCATGATCCGGTTTTTGCTGTCGCATGGGATCCAGCCCTATTGCGTCTCCTGGCGGAATCCGACGGCGGCACAACGCGATTGGGGCCTCGACACCTATATCGAAGCCATGGACGAGGCGGTGGATGCCGCCCGCGAGATCACTGGCTCGGACGGCGTCAATATCATCGGCTCCTGTTCCGGCGGCATCACGGTTGCGACCTATCTTGGCTGGCTTGCGGGCAAGAAGGTCAAAAAGGTCGATAACTTGATCTTGGCGGTTTGCGTTCTCGACACCGAAAGCGCCAATGATACGGATTTTGCCGCGCTCGTGACGCCTGCGACGCTAAAGGCCGCCAAGCAGGCCTCGGCGCTGACCGGCGTGCTCGATGGCTCCCAAATGGCCAAGATGTT
>JBAWYY010000278.1:0-4228 GCA_037143285.1 Alphaproteobacteria bacterium
TATTCAGCCGGGATCCGGCGACAGCCTGCAATTCATGAAGGCCGGCGTGATGGAATTGCCGGACGTGGTGGTGGTGACGAAGGCAGATACGGGCGCGATGGCAACGCGCGCCAAGGCCGATGTGGAGGGTGCCCTCTCCCTCGTCACCCTTGATCTTGATGCGTGGCGCGCGCCGGTGGTGCTGGTCTCAGCGCTTGAGGGCACCGGCTTCGCCGACCTTGATCTCGCGCTCGAGGCCCATGGGTCCTGGCTGGCCGACGGTCGCCTTGCAGGCCGCCGCAGCACGCAGGAAGCGCTGTGGGTTGAAGAGACGATCCGCGCCCGCTTCGGCCGCGCGGGCGTTCAGGCCGGCGCCGGCCATGGCGGCTCGGGCGGGCCCTTTACCCAGGCTGATCGGATCGCGGCAATGCTCGCCGCACGCCTTGGCGAAACCGCCAATTTACGGCGTTAACCGCCCCCTAACCTTACCTGAGCGATAACAGTGTGGTCCGCGGTTGAGCGTTTTAGCTGCGGTCGTGGTGTGTTGTGTCAAGCGTAGGGTATGTTGCGTATGCGTACGTGGCCTCGATCCGCTGCAACAGCGGTACGTCCGGTCGCTCTCGTTGCTGGCCTCGCCGCGACGATGACGATGCTTCCCGCCCGTTCGGTTGGGTATCAGGATCTGGCGAGTTACATCGCCTCACGGTCCGGTGCCGATCAAGCCTGGCGCCGCCACATGGCGAGTTCCCTTTATCCCAGCATGCGGCGCGCGAGCTTTGCGCTGGCCCAGCCCCTACAGCTCGAGGAGGTCTCTCCTCGCGTGGTGCTGGCGCGGCTCAGCGGCGCGCAAGAGCGTGCGCCGGAAGCGCGGGTGACCGGCCGCTTCGACATGCCGGTGGTGGGTGCCGGTGCAAGCCGCCCGCTCGTCTACCCCGTCGTCAACCGTCAGACCAAGGGCGATCTTCTGGCCGAACGGCCCAAGGTCCGCGCCACTATCCCCTCTCCGCGCGCCGATGCTGGCCTTTTGGCGGCACCGGACGTTCTCGCCGCAACCTCGACCTTCGTCCGCCGCCCCTGGGGCGAGGCGGTGAATGGCGGCGATCTCGCGAGCACGTCCGATCTCGGCGGCGCGCAATTGGCCGCCGGCAGGCTAAATGACAATCTCTCCGATGCCGCCCCACTCGCCCGTTTCGGGTTGAGCGTTCCGGCCCCCGACATGGTCGAGGCTTTGACCGAGCCGCATTCGGCCGGCGATGAGCCCGACAGCGCACCGACCGCCGAGCAGCCGGCGATCACGCCACGCTATGTGGAGCGTCTGGAAGAAGGCGTTGCCGGTATTGAGATCACCGGTGAAGGGCCGCTAGCGCGAGCCGGCGCTGGCGTTGGCGCCCCCTCCGTTCCGCTGGAGAGCGAACCGTTCCGGGTGAGCACCACCCATGAGCCGGTCGCGGGCTTTGATCCGATCTTGAGCGCGACGTCGACCGATCGGCGCGGCGATCGCCCCGATCCCGTGCTCGTGCGCTTGCTGCAAATGGCGCCGCCGGAAGTGGTGACACTGCAGCCCGGCCAACCGAGCGCAGAATTTGCGCTTGCCACCCGCCTTGCCGGCGGACGCCATCCCGCACTCATCCTGTCGCTGAACGGTCGCGCTCGCGAGCGCGCCCAACGCTGCCTTGCTGAAGCCGTCTATTGGGAAGCGCGCAGCGAACCCGAGCTCGGCCAGAAGGCGGTCGCCCAGGTCGTTGTGAACCGGGCGGTGTCGGGCTTCTATCCCGCCGATATCTGCGGTGTCGTGTATCAGAACGCCCACCGCTATCTTTCTTGCCAGTTCACCTTCGCTTGCGAGGGCCGGCGCAGCTTGGTGCCGACCGAGCAGGAGCCCTGGACCCGCGCTCAGACCATCGCGACCGAGATGATCGAGGGTCGGGTCTGGCTCGATGATGTGGGCCATGCCACCCACTACCATGCCAATTATGTGCGGCCGTGGTGGGCACGATCCATGCGCAAGATGCAGCGCATCGGCCTCCACATCTTCTATCGTCCGCGCGATTGGGGCACGGGGCCGCGGGTGACCTTAGCGCAGGCGAACCTCACCCAATGAGGTGCAAGAGTTCGTAACGAGGCGGATAATCACGCCCCCGTTACGGCCGATCACGGACGCGCGATCCTGTAACGAAAGGGGCTTCTCCTGAGTATTGGTTTGCAGAGACGCACAAAGCGCTCTCCTGAAAACCAAGACTGAAACGGAGAAGTTCCATGACTAAGTTTATCCTCGCCGCTGCCTTTTCTCTCGCTGCCGGTGCAGCTCTTGCCGAAAGCCCGGTGTCGGGCGTGAGCATCGGCGGCGCTGACTATACGATCCCCTTCGAGACCCATACGGCCGCAGCGACGACTGTGCGCGCGTCGAACCAGCGCATTGTGACGGTTCGCACTCAGGCCGATCGCGCGTCGACCTCGTACCGCACGCGTTGATCGCGGAATGTGCCATGGAGGCTCAGCCCCTCCACTGAGCGCTGCGCCCTCCAAAAGTTTGTTTTCTACGAGTTGATCTGTGGCACATCACGTCAAAGGCCGGGGCCAAAACCCCGGCTTTTGCCGTTTCAAGGGCCAGAATGCCGAGAGCATTCATCACGGCCTGACATTGTCGCCATGACGAAATAGTGTTTTCCGGCGCGCGAGACCTCGGTTAATCTTCGATGACGTGCAACGGCACGTCGCCCGAGGACCCGCCATGACCAGTGCTCCTGCCCCGACCCCCGCAGCCGAGCCGGACAGCTGGCGGACGCCCTTTGTCATCATCACCTGCGGCTGTTTGATCGGGCTCCTGTCCTTCGGGCCCCGCTCAGTGGTGGGCATGTTCTTTCTGCCCATCTCGAATGAACATGGCTGGGGCCGCGATGTCCTTTCCATGACCATTGCGATCCAGAACCTGTTGTGGGGGGTCGGCCAACCCTTCGTCGGCGCCATTGCCGACCGTCTCGGCACGCTCCGCGTCTTCTGGATCGGCGCTGTGATGTATGGCGTTGGCCTTGCCACCATGACCTTGCCGCTCGATCCGCTGGCCATGCACCTGATTTCGGGCACGCTGGTGGGCTTTGGCCTTGCCGGCGTCTCGTTCAATCTGGTGCTCGCCTGTTTCGGCAAGCTTCTGCCGGAAGCCAAGCGCCCGGTGGCCCTCGGCATGGGCACGGCGGCCTCCTCCTTCGGTCAGTTCGTGTTCGCGCCGCTCACGCCCCTTTTGATCTCGGCCTTGGGGTGGAAGACAGCGCTCTTGGTCATTTCCATGGTGACTGCGCTGATCATTCCGCTGGCGATTGCCCTTGCGACCGACCCGAAGCGCGGCGTCGGCGTCGGCACGGGTGAGGAAAAGACAATTGCCGCCACGCTCAAAGAGGCCTTCACCCATCCGAGCTATGTGTTCCTGGTGATCGGCTTCTTCACCTGCGGCTTCCAGCTTGCCTTCATCACCACCCACTTCCCGGCCTATCTCGCTGACCTGAAGATCCCCGCCTATATCGGCGGCTGGGCGCTCGCCCTGATCGGGCTCTTCAACATTGTCGGCTCGGTCACTTCCGGCTGGCTGATGACCCGCATGTCGAAGCGCTGGCTGCTAGCTTGGCTCTATTTCGCGCGCGCTGGCGTCGTCTTGATGCTGCTGATGTTGCCGCCGAGCCCGGCTTTGGCGCTGGTCTTTGCCGCGACCATGGGGCTCTTGTGGCTCTCCACCGTGCCGCCGACATCCGCTCTCGTCGCGCTCATGTTCGGCACCCGCTATATGGCCATGCTCTATGGCTTCGCGTTCTTCTCGCACCAGGTGGGCGGGTTCCTCGGCGTCTGGCTTGGCGGCGTGCTCTATGAGCGCACAGGGTCTTACGACATCGTCTGGTGGCTCGGCATCCTGTTTGCCATCGGCTCGGGCCTGATCAACATCCCGATCAAGGAAGCCCCGGTGCCGCGGCCAGATCCGGCGCTAGCGCCTGCAAGGTAAGCCGATTTAGGCGCGGCTCGCGAGACCGAGGGCAACGAGCTTAGCGCAGAAGGCGAGCGCCTCAGGCCCGCCAAGGTCGCTCACGCGCGCGCCCATTTCGAGCCGGCCAAGCCAGTCGAGTTCGGTGGCCGAGAGCGCGATCGGCTCGCCGGTCCAGCGCAGTTCGGCGCTCTCGCCCAGCGGTACGAGATGGGTGTGAACGGCATCGCTGAGGATCAGGCGATCATCCGGCTTCGGCGGCGGCGTGGTGAGACCGCGCGC
>JBAWYY010000279.1:0-4217 GCA_037143285.1 Alphaproteobacteria bacterium
GTCGGTCGCGATGCGATCGGGCGTCGCCTCTACGACCACCTCACCGTCCTTCATGACCGTGACGATGTCGGCTGCCGGCAGCGCGATATCCATGTCATGCTCGATCAGGATCAGGGTCAGATCGCGCGGCAACTCTTTGAGCAGCTTCAGCAATTCCGGGCGATCGCCGGGCGAGAGGCCGGCTGCGGGCTCGTCCAGCATCAAGACCTTGGGATTGCTGGCAAGCGCCATCCCAACTTCCAACTGGCGCCGCTGGCCGTGGGAGAGTTCATCAACGCGCGCGTCGATGAGGTGAGAAAGGCGCATGCGGTCGGCCATGGCGCGGGCGGCGCGCAGATGCTCGTCTTGGTGCTGCGGCACGAGAAAGGAGAAGCGGTTCGGCTTCACGCCGCGCACCGCCAGAAAGAGATTATCGAGGACGCTCAAGCCGTTGAACAACAGCGAGGTCTGATAGGTGCGGCCGATGCCGAGGCGGGTCCGCTGATGGGGCTTGAGGCTTGTGATGTCCTCGCCAAACAGCGCGATTGAGCCACCAGTTGGCGGGAAGTCACCGCAGATCGTGTTGAACAGGGTCGTCTTGCCCGCGCCATTGGGACCGAGGACCACGCGCCGCTCGCCGGGCATGACGTCGAACGTGACATTGCTCACGGCCTTCAATGCACCGAATTGGCGCGACACCTGGGTGAGGCGAATGGCGGGACTATCTGCGGAGGGCATGAGGATTTCAGCACTAACCAGCGAGCGGGGTGGGGCCGGCGCGGACGCCGACCCCTGGGATGGATGAAGGAGTGACCTGATCAGCTCGAAGCGACGCAGCCTGCGTTGTCGCGAGACGGCGCACCGAGGGCCAAATATTGAGCCTCAGGCACGCCGAGCGTCTGGTTGATCTGACGGGCGCGCGCGAAGGCAACCGTCTGTGCGCGACCGTCACGCTCCTCGATCTTGTTGAGGAAGATGTCGGACACGGCCTGACGATTGTGGTCGAGCGACACGTCCGCACCCATCGGGTTCTTGAACTTCGCGGCAGCCATGGCGCGCTGGAACGCGGCCTGGTTACCGGAAAGGTCGCCGGACACCGCCTCAAGACCCGCGATGATCCCGTAGAGGTTGGTCGTGTAGTTGACGCCATGGATGGAGGGCGACTGGAAGCCGCCTTCGTTCAGCCAGCGCGCGCGATAACGAGCAACGAAATCGTTCCACATGGGATCGTCATTGACGTCAGCGATCGGGCCGCCCGAGGTCATGCCGACCATCACGCGACGATGGGGACCACGGGCAGACAACATGGTGGCGTCCGCCATGATCGAACCGCCGATGAGCGGTAGATTGCCGCCGGCCTGGGCGTACTGGGTCATGAAGGCGAGACCGTCGGTGCCGCCGTGAACCACGACCAGAGCACCGGCGCTGGAGCGGTTGATCTGCGCGATCTGGGCCGAGAAGTCGGTGGTCCCGAGCGGCGCCCAATAGTGGGTCACTTTGCCGCCTGCACGGCAGAACTCGATGTTGAAGCCGAAGACCTGCGCATAGGGGAAGGCATAGTCGCCCGCAACGATCGCCACTTCCGATACATTCATGGTCCGGCGGACGTGATTGCCAAGACCGGCCATCCACTGGGTACCGTCGGTGTTGAAGCGGAAGAAGTTCGGCGAGGGATTGCGCAGCGTCGTATCAGCAGCACCCGAAGAGCCGTTGATGATCGACTTACCCGTCAGGGTCCGGGAATAGTCGCGAAGCGCGATGCCCTCGGCGCCGGACAGCGGCCCGAGGATCATGTCGACATTGTCCTGCTCGATGAGCTTACGAGCGCGGGCGAGCGCCACGTCAGCCTGAGCATTGGAGGATTCGCGAATGAACTCGATGCGGCGACCGCCAACGGTCCAGTTGCGACGCTCAAGCTCCATGGTCACGCAGCGATAGCCATCCTGGCCGCCGGTTGCGAAGGGACCTTCGAGGGTCGCGAGACCGCCGAGCTTGATCGGGGCATTTTGAGCGATGGCAGGGGACGCGAGCTTTGCCGATGCGGCAGCGACGGTCACTGCAGATGCGCCGAGGAGCGCCTGACGGCGCGAAAGGGTGAACGACATGGGTTTCCTCCTGAAGATGGAACTCTCGAGAGTTTCGTCCTTGTGTGATCAATCCGGGCTGGGACGTTTCACCCCGGATCTTCTTCCCGCCGGCCGGGGGATCCGCCCAGCCCATGCACTAAAGCTTTGATCAGCGGCGCTCCGCCTCCACCGGTTGGCGCGCCTTGCGCAGCATCGTGGCGATGCGGTCCTTGATGCCGATGACGCCATCAGGCGACACCAGCACGATGGTGAGGAAGACGACGCCGATGAGCGTGTTGAAGCGATCGCGGTCGTAAATGGAGGCCGCAAACGTATCGAACACCGTGAAGATCAAGGAGCCGATGAACGCGCCGACAGGGTGGCCAAGGCCGCCGATCACGGCCATGATCAGGATGTTGACGGTGGCGCCGAGCCCGATGGTGCCGGGCGAAATGCCGATATTGTAGAAGGTGGCAAGCACGCCGCCGCAGCCAGCGATGAAACCCGCGACACCGAAGGCAGCGATCCGATGCAGGCCGACATTGTAGCCAAGGGCTGCCACCCGGCGCGGATTGTCGCGGATGCCCTGCAAAACCAGGCCGAACGGGGACCGGACGAGGTAGAGGACGCTGAAATAGAGCGCGGCCGCAACGGCCACGACGGTGTAGAAGAAGACATAGGTCGAGCGGAACGGCAGGCCGAAGACCTCGGGGCCGACCACGTTGCGAATGCCTTCATAGCCGTTGAACCAAGCGATATTGGTTTCGATGAAGCGGAAAACGCCCATGGCCAGCGCGAGCGTGATCATCAGGAGATAGATGTCGCGCGTCTTGACTGAGATGGCGCCAATGAGGAGACCGGCGACCACGGAGGCCGCAAGAGCAATGGGAATTGCCGTCCAATAGGGCAGCCCGCCGATGATGGTGGGCACAGCGCCTTGGGCAAGGATCGCGACGGTGTAACCGGCGACACCGGCGACCGTCATCTGCGCCATGGAGATGAAGCCGCCATAGGTCGCAAGAAATGTCAGCGACATCGCGATGATGCCGAAGACCATGGCGCGACCGAGAATATTCGAGGTCCAGAAGGCCGCTTGGTTCTGCGGCAAGAGGCCGAGCAGGATCAAAGGCGCGATCGCTAGGATCGCAAGGCCGAGAAGCGACCAGAGAACAGGACGCGAGAGAGTCATGGCGTGGCCCTCCCGAGAAGGCCTTGCGGCCGGAGCGCCAGCACCGCGACCATGATCACGAAGGTGAGGATGACCGAATAGGTCGGGAAGAGCGCCTGACCGACCTGCTCCGCGATGCCGATCATGACGGCGCCCAGCGCCGTGCCCGTGATCGAGCCCATGCCGCCGACAATCACCACGACCAGGGCGATCAGAAGAAAACGGCCGTCCATGCCCTGGCTCAGCGGCTGGGCGGTGGAACCAATGACGCCACCAAGGCCGGCAAGAGCCGCACCCAACGCAAAGACAGCAATCGCGACCATGGGCAGATTGACGCCGCAGGCCGAGAGCATTTCGCGATCATCAACGCCGGCGCGGATCATCAACCCAAGCTTGGTCTTGTTGAGCAGCAACCACAGCGACACGCCGACGCCGACGGCCACGCCGATCTGCACCAGACGGAACGTCGGGTAATTGCCGATGCCGGGAAGTTGGGTGGACCCGAAAATGGCGTCGGGCGCGAAAAACTGCCGGGGATTACCGCCGTAGAACGCGAGCAACTGGTCGGCCACGATGATCGATACGCCAATCGTCACCAGCGCCTGTCGCAGTTCTTGGCCCTGCATCCAGCCGAGCAGGATCTTCTGCATGGCAACGCCGACGACAGCGGCAAAGGCGATGCCCCAGGCCAGACCCACATACCATGCGTACCAGACGTCTCGGTCATAGAGCGGTTCAAAGGCCGCATAGCCGACGTAGCCGCCAATCAAATAAAGCGAGCCATGCGCCATATTGACCGTGCGCATGAGGCCGAAAATGAGCGAAAAGCCTGAGGCCACAATGAAATAGAGCGCGGCCAGCGTTAGCCCGTTCAAGATAACGGTCAGCGCGAGATAGACATTCACAGGCGCCCACTCCCCGAGGACTCGAAACTCGACCGGTTGTCCGGTTCTGCGTTTCAGCGGGTGTAACTAGAGCGACCTCTTCCGAAGTCTAGGGTGTCA
>JBAWYY010000280.1:0-4193 GCA_037143285.1 Alphaproteobacteria bacterium
ATCATCGGGCCTGCGGCGCTGGCAGCCGCGATATCGGCGGCCCAGCTGGTGACGAGGCCGGAGAAGCCTGAGGGGATGGCTGGCGCCACGACGTCTACCAGCGAAAGAGCTTTGATTTGCTTGCCGTTCAGCGTGCCGTCGGCAACGAGACGGTCGGTCAGCTTGCGACCGACCATACCGGCGGCACCGATGATGAGAATATGCATGGGGTCTCTCCCGAGGATCATTTTTGTTGGCGCCACTGTAGGGCGATGCGTGGCGCTTGCAACGACGTGGGGGCATTGCTCATGCGCGGCGCCTATGAGGCTTTTGCTTGCCGGCGATTTAGCTTTAGAAGGCAGGAACCTGGAAGGTGCTCGTGTTCCCTCGTCCGCTCCTTGCGCTGACCTTTGTCGCGCTCCTTGTCTGTGTGGTGCTGGCTTTCGTGCCGTCGTTGGATATCGCGGCATCGCGCCTGTTTTGGACTGAAGGCGAAGGCTTTTGGTTAGCGCGTGAGCCTTGGGCGCGGGTGGTGAGGGAACTCTCCATGTGGCCGACCGCCGTAATGGCTGCGGCCGCGCTCATCGCCATTGTCCTGAAGCTCGTCTTTCCGTCCTCGCGCATGCTCCTTCCGGGCCGGCTCTCGATGTTCTTTGTCGTGACCGTCGCTCTCGGGCCTTTGCTTGTCGTCAACGGTATCTTGAAAGAGCATTGGGAGCGTGCGCGGCCGGTGCAGGTTCAAGCCTTCAACGGTCCTTTTCAATTCACACCGTGGTGGCAGCCGGGGTCGGGGCGCGAGTGCACGCGCAATTGCTCCTTCATTTCAGGCGAAGCGTCAGGTGCTGCTTGGCTCACAGCGCCCGCGCTGCTTGCGCCCGCGCCCTGGCGTATAGCTGCGCTGACGGCGGTTGGCGTCTATACGGCGTTCATTTCCACACTGCGCATGGGTTTTGGCGGGCATTTCCTCTCAGACGTTATCTTGGGCGCGCTGGTGACGGTGTGGATTGTCTGGCTCAGTTATTGGTGGCTGGTTCTCTCCCGACGGGCAATCGGGGAGGAGGCCTGGGCGCAGCGGCTTGGCGGCTGGGGCGATGGGATCCAGTTTGTCGTGCTTCGCGCGGGCGCTGCCATTGTTGCACTGACGCTTGGGCTTGCGCGCTTCATCCGCCGGCCAAGATAGGGCGCCCACCGCAAGGCAGCTTGCCTTGGCGACGGGCCTTCTCTAAGTCGGCAGTCACCTTTCCGTTCCATTGACCGCGTGAAACCCATGTCAAAGAAGCCTGTGAAGAAAGTCGTGCTCGCTTATTCCGGCGGCCTCGATACCTCGATCATCCTCAAGTGGCTGCAGACCACCTATCAGTGCGAGGTGGTCACCTTCACGGCTGACCTCGGACAGGGCGAGGAATTGGGCCCGGCGCGCGACAAGGCGCTGCTTCTCGGCATTAAGCCCGAGAACATCTTCATGGACGACCTCCGCGAGACCTTCGTTAAGGACTATGTGTTCCCGATGTTCCGGGCGAATGCCATGTATGAGGGGCTCTATCTCCTCGGCACCTCCATCGCGCGGCCGCTGATCGCCAAGCGTCAGATCGAGATTGCCGAGCAGGTGGGGGCCGATGCCGTGTCCCATGGTGCGACGGGCAAGGGCAATGACCAAGTCCGCTTCGAGCTCAGCTATTACGCATTGAAGCCGGATGTGACGGTGATCGCGCCCTGGCGGGAGTGGGATCTGACAAGCCGCACGCGGCTCCTCGAATTTGCCGAGGCCAATCAGATCCCGATTGCCAAGGACAAGCGCGGCGAAGCGCCGTTCTCCGTGGACGCGAACCTTTTGCACGCCTCGTCCGAGGGCAAGGTGCTCGAGGATCCCAATGAGGAAGTGCCGGATTACGTCTATTCGCGCACCGACGGGCCTGAGAGCGCACCGGACAAGCCGACTTATGTCACCATTGATTTCAAACAGGGTGATGCGGTCGGCATCAACGGTAAGGCCCTGTCGCCTGCAACCATTCTGAGCGACCTCAACGCGCTCGGCAAAGTGAACGGCATCGGGCGGCTCGACCTCGTCGAGAACCGCTTTGTCGGCATGAAATCGCGCGGGATGTATGAGACCCCGGGCGGCACGATCCTCTACTATGCCCATCGCGCGATTGAGAGCATCACGCTCGACCGCGGCGCGGCGCATCTCAAGGATGAGATCATGCCGAAATATGCCGAACTCATTTACAACGGCTTCTGGTTCTCGCCGGAGCGCGAGATGCTGCAGGCGCTGATCGACAAGAGCCAGGAGCTGGTGACCGGCACGGTGCGTCTCAAGCTCTACAAGGGCAATGTGATCGTGGTCGGCCGCGAGAGCCCCTATTCGCTCTACGACAAGGAACTCGTGACCTTCGAAGAAGGCGCGGTCGCCTATGACCACCGGGACGCGGCGGGCTTCATCAAGCTCAACGCGCTTCGCCTGCGCACGCTCGCCCAGCGGAAGAAGAAGATGGGCCTCTGAGGCCCATCACCTCACCCCTTGGACAGCACCTTCACCCAACGCTTGGCCTGAGCGCGCACGTTCTTCGGCGCGGTGCCGCCATAGCTTACCCGGCTTGCGACAGATTTGGCGACCGTCAACACGCTGAAGACCTCGGCCGTGATCCTTGGGTCGACCGCGCGCAGGTCCTCAAGCGATAGCTTGTCGAGTGCGACGCCCTTAGCGCTGGCAACGCCCACGCATTTGGCCGCGATGTGGTGGCTGTCGCGGAACGGGATGCCGAGAACGCGCACGCACCAATCGGCAAGGTCGGTGGCCGTGGAATAGCCCTGTCCGGCGGCTTTCTTCATATTTGCGGAATTGGGCTTGAGATCGCGCACCATGCCCGCCATGGCGGCTACCGCCAGGGAGAGCGAGGTGAGCGCATCCATGGTCGGCTCTTTGTCTTCCTGCATGTCCTTTTGATAGGTCAGAGGCAGACCTTTGAGCACCACGACGATGGCGTTGAAGGCGCCGAGAATGCGGCCGACCTTGGCGCGCACGAGTTCGGCGGCGTCGGGATTGCGCTTCTGCGGCATGATGGACGAGCCCGTGGAAAAGGCGTCCGACAGTGCCACGAAGGCGAAGGGTGACGAGCACCAGATCACGATCTCCTCGGCAAGGCGCGACAGGTGCACGGCCGTAATCGTCGCAGCCGACAGGGTCTCCATGACGAAATCGCGGTCAGCGACCGAATCTAGCGAATTGGCGGTCGGACGATCAAAGCCAAGCGCTTTGGCGGTCATGGCGAGG
This sequence comes from Alphaproteobacteria bacterium, assembly GCA_037143285.1. GTDB lineage: Bacteria > Pseudomonadota > Alphaproteobacteria > Rhizobiales > Phreatobacteraceae > Phreatobacter. The sequence goes on from JBAWYY010000280.1 coordinate 3,251, forward strand.
TCGATGGGGAAGGACGTGCCGCAGAGCGCTGCCGATCCGAGCGGGCTCTCATTCAAACGCTTGCGGGCATCAGCGAACCGGCCACGGTCGCGACCGACCATCTCCACATAGGCCATGAGATGATGGCCGAAGGTGGTGGGTTGGGCGACCTGAAGATGGGTGAAGCCCGGCATCACCGTGCCGGCCTCGGCCAGCGCTTTTTCGGCTAGAGCGAGCGCCAAGTCCTTCAACTGGCCATCGAGCCCGTCGATGGCATCGCGCACCCAAAGCTTGAAGTCGGTGGCGACCTGGTCATTGCGCGAGCGGGCGGTATGGAGCCTGCCAGCTGGCGGACCGATGAGTTCGGCGAGGCGTGCTTCCACATTCATATGAATGTCTTCGAGCGCGCGCTTGAACGTGAAGGTGCCGCCTTCGATTTCGGCGAGGACCGTGTCCAGCCCCTTCTGGATCGCGGCCTCGTCGGCGGCGCTCACGATGCCTTGATGGGCGAGCATGGCGGCATGGGCTTTCGAGCCGGCGATGTCTTGCCTATAGAGGCGCTTGTCGAAGTCGATGGAGACATTGATATCTTCCATCACGGCGGCGGGTCCCGAGGCGTATCGGCCGCCCCACATCGCGTTACTCATCTGCTGCCCTCTCGGCCGGTGTCCTATTCGGAGGTTCGTGTGTCTCGCTCCCTGCTGATCATCCTCATGGCCGGCGTCGTCGGCCTTGGTGCAGGGGTTGCGGCCTTCTACGGCACGCGTGGCCCTGGAGGCAATGCGCAAGCGGATAGTTGCGCGGCGTCCGCGCCAGTTGCTGCTCGCTTGACGCCGCTTGCGCGCGGCGAGGTTGCCGCGTTTCAAGTCACCGCGCAGCCGAAGCTTGCCACCAATGTGGGCTTCAAGGCGCCCGATGGGCGCGATCTGAAGCTATCTGACCTCAGGGGCAAGGCCGTGCTCCT
>JBAWYY010000281.1:0-4177 GCA_037143285.1 Alphaproteobacteria bacterium
GCTTATGCGATCGGACATCCCCATTTCGATGGGGCGCGTCCAATCGTGTTGGACAAGCCGTTCACGGCGTTTCACCGCGATGTCAACTTGGTGGCTCGTGACGGCTTATCGGTTATCGGTACTCTCGATGGCGCACGCCGGATGGAATACCTGATGATCAACCTCAAGCCGTTCATCAAGTCGACGAAAGAGATCTGAGCGTTTCGTCGCATTCGCCGAGTACGATCAGTCCTGGCACAGGCGCGCCGCGCTCTTGCCGGGTCGATGCCGATTCTATCAGACGTAACGATATTTCGTTTGCTTCGAAGGCCTTGATCACCTCGCTGCGCGCATGAGCGAAGCGGAGATCGGCACCAAGTTTGACCCCCTCCCCCGCGTGCTCCTGCAGCGTGAACGCAACCAAGCCGCCGGGCTTTAGCGCACGGCTTATGGCTTGAACCACCGGCGCTAAGTCCCTGACATAGACCATCACATCGGCTGCCAGCACCAAATCGGCCTGAGAAGGCGGTTGGTTACGGAGGAACTCGGTCAAATCCGCCACTTCCAGCGCGGTATAAAGGGCCTTAGCGCGAGCGATCTCGATCATTCTGGGTGACAGATCGACGCCGATGAGGATGTCCGTTCGACCTTCCAGCGCTTCAGCCATGAGACCAGTGCCGCAGCCAAGGTCGAGTGTGCGGGCAAAATGGCGGCCCGGTGCTAAGCGATCGAGCGCAGCGACCAGGAGTTCCGGACCTCGATAGGACAGGCCCTCGCGCAACGCCTTGTCGAAGCGGGGCGCGTAATCGTCAAACAGCGTCGCAACATAGGCAGGGCTCGCCACCACATCGTTGCGCGCTTCCAGACGGGCAAGATGAAGGCCTGCGCCTCGCGCGTCATCAGGCGCCAAGGCAAGCGCGCGTCGGAAGCATTCGGATGCGAGAGCCGCCTCACCGCGCGCGAGTTCGATCTCACCGAGATCAAACCAGCCGTCAGCCCAAGATGGCGTGATTTCAAGCGCTTGCCGAAGCAAATCAGCGCTAGCCGCAAGATCGCCATCTGCCTTGGCGCCCATGGCATAGGCGTGGCGACGATCAGCCAGGATGTCGCCGGAGGACCGCGAAAGCGCCATCAATCGTCGGCCGAGAGAGGGCCCTTCGGCTTCTCAAGCGATGAGAAATGACCGCGTCGGCCCAGCCACCAAAGCAGGAAGAAGCTTGGGATCGCGGTAGCGCAGGAGAGCACAAAGAACCAGGTCCAGCCGGCGGTTTCGGCGAGATAGCCGGCAGGCGCGGATATATAGGTCCGTCCCACAGCCGCGAGCGCCGACAGAAGCGCGTACTGGGTTGCGGTATGGAGGGGCGATTGACAGAGCGAGGAGAGGTAGGCGACGAAAATCACCGTGCCGATGGCGCCGGTGAAGTTCTCAACCGTGATGACGAAAGCCAGCATGCCATAGCTTGCCGCCGTCTGGGCCTGCAGCGCGAAGACGAGGTTTGAGGCCATCTGCAGAAATGCGGCAAGCCAAAGGGACGAGCGCAGATCTAGCGCGCGGGCGACAAAGCCGCCGGCAATGCCGCCGCCGAGCGTCGCGGCAAGACCGAGGCCTTTGACAATGGCCGCATATTCCTCACGCGAATAGCCCATGCCGCGGATAACAAAGGGGCCGGTCATTGTCCCGACGAATGCGTCGCAGAGCTTGAAGAGAACGACGAAGGCGAGGATGAGAACGGCCGCATCGCGGCTCAGAAACTCACCGAAAGCGCCAACGGCCGCCTTCATGACGCGGGCGACTGGGTTACCAGCCTCGCGGGCTTTGGCAACGGCCTCCGCCGATCGGGCAGGTTCGCGCGCGAGCAGTGTCGTTGCCATGCCGATGACGACCAGAACCGCCATCACCGTATAGGCGAGCGTCCATGATGTCGGCTTATCGAAGCCTTGGACCTTCTCGAAGAAGGACACGATGAACAATGCGCCGGCCGTTGAGACCAGCATGCCAATGCGATAGGCGGCGACATAGGCGCCCATGCCGGCCGCCTGTTCCGACGTTTCAAGCTTCTCGACGCGATAGGCGTCGATGACGATGTCCTGGGTCGCAGAAGCGGTTGCGACCAACACAGCCCCGAGTGCCACCATGACAGGCGAAACATCAGGGTTTTGCGCGCCGAGAAAGGCAATCGCCGCCATCAGCATGAGCTGCGAGAACAAGAGCCAACCACGCCGGCGGCCGAGCACGCGGCTGAGCAAGGGAATGTCGAGCGCGTCAACAATCGGCGCCCAAAGAAACTTGATGGTATAGGGCGTCCCCACCAGCGCGAAGAGGCCAATGGTTTTCAAGTCGACCGAACTCTCGGCCATCCAGACCAAAAGCGTTGAGCCGGACAAGGCCAGCGGCAGGCCCGCGGTAAAGCCCAGGAACAGGACGATGAGGACATCCGCGCGGCCATAGACTGCCACCGCATCGCGCCAGCGTTGCAGACGGGTCAGAGGAACAGCCTGAGGAGGGCTCGCATGCGTTTCAGTCGCGGTCATCGGCCTTCTCGCTTGTCGCTCTCCTTCAGTCGCCTCCTTGTGGTTAACCCGGGGTTAACGCCCTGTCCAACGATCCCGCACCCGCGACTTTAGGTCGCAGGCGAAACCGTGATGGGCGTATAGTCCTGGAACCAGTTACGCGCCTGAACGAAGCCGCGCGCGCGGGCCGACAGACCGCGTGGATTGAGGTCGTGCACCACGAAGAGGGCTGCCGCCTCATCGACCAACTGAGCATGTAAGCGGCCCATTGCCGCATCCTGTTCCGCCGTCGTAAAGGCTTGGCGCACTTCGCGAATGAGCCGATCCACGTCAGGCGAATTGTAATAGCCCCAATTCACGCCACGGGGATTAGTGAGTTGGCTGTCATAGATCACCCATCCGGTTGTCGGATCGATGGAGGGGATTGCGATGTTGATGGCGTGGACGTTGCGCTGTGCTTCCGCGCGCGTGCCCTGGCGCATCATGCCGATGATGGTGGTGAAGTCGACCACATCGAAGGTGACATCCATATAGGCGTCCTCCAGATTCTCCTGCATCATCTCGTTCATGGGGAGCGGCACCATCTGCCCACCACCACCGGACGCGATCACTACGCGAAGCGGCAGGCGGCGATTGGGCCCGAAGCCCGCTTCCGCCATCAGTTTGCGCGCGCCGTCAACGTCATAGGTGATCTTGAAGGTGGGGTTGCCGAACCAGGGGTCGCCCGGCAAGACCTTGCCTGCGGCCGGCAAAGCCGTATCGGAGAGGAGTTTCACCATGCTCGGCCGGTCGATAGCGAGGTTCGCGGCCCGGCGCACGCGGATATCAGCAAAGGGCGTTCCCGGATTGACGTTGAGGCGCCAAGCCCAGATGTGCGGATAGGAGTTCTGAACCACCTGCATTCCCGCGCTTTTCAGCGACGCGATGGCATCGGTCGGCAGGCTCTCGGCCACATCAATGGTGCCGGCGCGAAGACCAGCAACGCGCGAGGTCGCATCCGGAATCGGCAGCAGAATGGTTCGTGCCGTTTTCGGCACGCGCGCCTTGTCCCAATAATTGGCGAAGGCCGCGAGTTCGCAACGCTCGCGCGGGGTGATCGACACGACCGAATAGGGGCCGGTGCCGGCAGGCTGGCTGGAGAACCTTTGCCAATCCCCGCCAAGTTCCCGCCAACGCGACGGCGACACCATCATCAGGAACGACATTTGATAGGCGAACATGCCATCAGGCTCGGTCGTGGTGACCAGAATCGTGAAGTCATCGATCTTCTCAAAGGACTTTACTGACGACAGGCGCGACCGAATGAGACCCACGCGTGGCTGATGGAATTGTGGTGCATCCGCCTTGAACACGGATTCGAAGTTCCAGATCGCGGCATCCGCGTTGAAGGGCGTGCCGTCGTGGAAGGTCACGCCCCGGCGGAGCGAGAAGATCCATTTGGTGTTGTCGGCGGAATCAACGCGCCAGCTCTCAGCGAGGCCTGGCGTGAGGCGCGAAGGCTGATCGGCCTTCGACATGTCCCAGTTCACCAAGGCGTCGAAGACCATATAGGCGCCGAAGCGCAGACCCTCGAAGCCTGCGTCAGGTCCGCCCCACATACGCGGCACGTCCGACAGCGACATGGCAATCCGAAGCGGCTGAGCTGCAGCCTGCGCTTCAGCCTCAGCCCCAAAAGGCAAGGTGGCGG
>JBAWYY010000282.1:0-4163 GCA_037143285.1 Alphaproteobacteria bacterium
AGGATGGTCAGAGAGGGCTCTGAGGGTGCGCGGGTCGCCAGACAGTGCCGATGGCACCATGCGGCGGGGAGGCTCGGAATCTACGCGAGGATCGGGGTCGAGACGCTCAATCGAGACGGCCGAAGCGACTGCTAAGGCTTTGGTCTTAGGCTTGAACGAGCCTTCCAATCAGTCGTGTTGGTATCCGTCGCAAGCACGGCCTCTCCGCCAGGCCAGCAAGGGTTTTCCGAGCCTCCTGATCGCTGAGGTCTCGATGCTACGGCTTGCTCTCCGTTCATCCGAGCGACCGCAGCGGCTCTCTTGCCCAGGTCCAACTTTGAAAGAACCGCCGCCATGCCGCCCCACGCCCATTACTCCTTACCCCCGTCAACGGCCCTTGTTCCCTTGACCTTCGCTGATCGCTTAGTCGACGAATTACCGCGATTGCGCCGATACGGTCTGTCGCTCAGCGGCTCGACCCATCTGGCTGATGACCTCGTCCAAGAGACCATGCTGAAGGCCCTGTCCAATGCCGACAGTTTCATTGCCGGCAGCAATGTGGGCAGCTGGCTCGTTGCGATCCTGCGCAACACCTATTTTTCCATGCTGCGGAAGCGAAAGCGCGAAGTGGAAGACTTAGATGGCGCCTATGCAAGTCGCCTGATCTCGATCCCGGAACAGGAGAGCGATCTGCATGTCGCCGATTTCTGTAAGGCGCTTGCCACGCTGCCGGCGACACAGCGTGATGTGCTCATTCTGGTTGGGGCGTTTGGCGCAAGCTACGATGATGCCGCGCTCTTGAGCGGTGCGCCCATCGGCACGGTGAAAAGCCGCCTCTGGCGCGGGCGCGTCGCGCTCAGCGAGCGATTGGGCGCCGATTTCCTTCAATAGCTGGCTCGACCATCCACGCTAGCGAATGATCGGTGCGATCAGGCGCCACAGCGAATTCGACCGCACTGACGGCATCATTTCCGCGCCCGCTCGGCGCTTGCGCAGTTCGATGGTCCGATCATGGAAGGCGGCAATGCCCGGTCTGTGGCCGACGCTGATCACGGTTGAGCCGCTGAGCTCCTGCTGCAACAAACCCAGAAGCGAGTTTTGGCTGTCTTCATCGAGCGCAGACGTTGCCTCATCCATGATGATGATCTGCGGCTTGCGCAGCAACAGTCGGCAGAAGGCGAGCCTTTGGCGCTCGCCGCCAGAGAGACGCTCGTCCCATCGCACATCGGGCTCATCGAGTTGCGGGATCAGATAGGCAAGACCACAGCGGCGCATGGCCCCGCTGATCGCCTCGTCGCTTAAGGGATCACTCGCATTGGGATAGATCACCGCGTCGCGCAACGTGCCGAGCGGCAAATAGGGCTTTTGCGGCACGAAGGCGATGGTGACGCCGCGCGGCACCCGAATGAGCCCGGTACCCCAGGGCCAAAGGCCCGCGAGCGCGCGAATGAGCACGCTTTTGCCCGCGCCGCTCTCGCCGACGATTAGGACTTTATCGCCGGGACCGATGGTGGTTGAGGCGTCATTGATGACGATCCGTCCGCCGGAATCGGCGACCGAAAGGTTCTCGATCCGGATGACATCGCCATCACTCTCGCCGAGATCGATCATGCCTTCGCCGTCGAGAACGGCGCCGAGATCGAGTTTTTCCAGCGCGGTGACGAGTTCAACCACGCGGGTGGCAGAAGCATACCATTCGGCGAGCCGGATGAAGTTGTCGACGAACCAGATGAGCGCGCCTTGAACGGCGCTGAAGGCCGCCACCACCTGAACTACGGCGCCGAGCGAAATATCGCCGGCCAAATATTTCGGCACGATCAGCAAAAGCGGGATGATTGGAAAGATCGCACCATTGGTGTTGATCACCAGTGCAATCCGCGCGTGGCGGCGGATGACGGCTTTTAGCGCCTCGGCCACCCGCGTGTAGGAGCGGCGGACCGAACTTAGTTCGTCCACATCGCCCCGGATCAGCGCGATGCTCTCGGCATTTTCCCGCAGCCTTGTCATTTCCGCGCGCAATTGCGCTTCCGCTTCATTGCGGGTCGCGGCAAGCTTGATAAGTGGACGGCCGACCAGATAGGCGGCGGTCGAGGTGAGGATCGCATAGGCCAAGGCTGCGATGGCCATATAGGCGGGAATATCAAAGGCAAAGCCGCCGAGCGAAACCCGGAACGAGCCTGCGACCCGCCACAGGACGGCTGCGAAGGTGACCGCCGTGATGAAGGCACTGATGAGGCCAACCGCAAACTCGACCAGCGGCTCAACCGCATTCTTCACATCATCGGTGATACGAAATTCGGGCGCTGTCTGGCTCGGGTCCACGAAAGTCAGCCGATAATAGCGCTGGTCGGCCACCCACCAGCCCGCGAGATGCAGCGTGACCCAGCCGCGCCATCGCGCCTGCAGGCTCATGCGCGCGATCAGCAGGCTTGAATAGGTCAACGCAAAGGCAAAGGCGATGACGGGAACGAGCAGGGCGAGGTCGATGATGCCGGCCGCATTGCGCTGTTCGATGGCGTCGAAGAACCAGCGGTTCCAGGCGTTCAGGCCGAATTGAACGGAGATCTGGCAGAAGACGCAGAACAAGACGAGGCCTGAGAGGAACCAGGCCTGAACGGCCGTTTCGCCGGACCAAAAACCCATGGCGAGGCGAAAAAACGAACGGGCGACAGCCTCGTCCGCCGGTTGTTCGTCGGGCTCTGTAACGGTCTCGCTCACGGGTGCTCCACGGCTTATGGCGCGCCGTAAAGTCCGCGCGCCTCTTCAGCGTTCAACGCGCGAACGCCCCGTTTGTTCCGCACTGCACCATGAAGGGATCGCTTGGCTCGCCAGCGGCCGGCGTCCCTATCGGCGTTGATTGAAGGTCTGCTGCGCGACCTTGATGTCCCAATGCTCGCGTCGGGCTTGAGACGAGACCGGAAAACGCGCGCCCTCGACCTCGTCGGTCACCACCTCAAAGCGTTTCATGGTCTGAAAGCCGAAGGAGTGGATGATCGGCACATCGGTCGCGTCCCGTCCGCGCGCGATGATGATGCGACCGATGCGGCGAGCATTGTGGCGGGCGTCAAACGTCCACCATTGGCCGTCGAGATAGGCCTCGAACCAGGCGCTGAAATCCATGCGGTTGCCGTCGGGCGGCACGCCGATATCGCCGAGATAGCCGGTGCAATAGCGCGCCGGGATGTTCAGGCAGCGGCACAGCGTGATGGCAAGATGGGCGAAGTCACGGCACACGCCGAGCTGCTCGTCATAGGCCTCCGCCGCCGAACGTGTCGGCCGCGCGCTCGCATAATCGAAGCGCAGGCGGTCATGGACGAAGCCGCAGATGGAGGTGACGGTGTCCCAGCCGGAGCCGGCGGTTTGGAACCGATCCCAGGCGAGCGCCATCAGCTTGTCGGTCTCGCAATAGCGGCTGCCGAGCAGGTAGAGGAGGGTTTCGGCAGGCAGCTCTTCAGGTGCGATGGCAAGGGCGTCCTGCCGCTCATCATCGGGAAATCCCGAGACCTTGATGATCCCCTCCGAGGTCAATCGAATGCCGCCGGGGGGCGCAATGAGCCGCCGGCAGAGATTGCCGAAGGTGTCGAGATAGGGATCGCCAACGTCAACTGACATGCCATCGACCAGCCCATTCGCCAGCATATCGTCGGGTTCGGTGAGATCGGCGCGCTGGGTCGGGTGGACATCGAGAATGGTGATGAAGGGCGTTGCCGCCGTGCATTCCATGTCGATCGAATAGCCGTAACGAATGTGCATGGGGCCTCGCTCGCGTTGACCAAGTCAGCCGATAGTCCGGCCTTTTGCTTGTTCGCATCGCTGTCGCGCGGCGGATCGCCGCTTGATGAGCAAACGCGGGAAATGCGCTCTTGTTCCGCAGCGGCGGTCAAATCGGGCTGAAGCCCGCGAGAAGCTCTGCCTCTGGGTAGTTTCCGAGCCTTTAGCGGTCACGCCATAGCCGCCACACCGGGCTGAACTGAAACCCACCAGAGGCTTTCGTCATGCATGCGCAAGACACCGTCATCGCCACATTCCTCACCCATGAAGAAGCCGAAGGCGGCATCAAGCGGCTGGCCACGTCCGGTTTCGACATGGCGAGCCTCAGCATTGTGGGGAAGGGCTATCACACCGAGGAGACCGTGGTCGGCTTCTACAACATTGCCGATCGCGTCACCTTCTGGGGCAAGAAG
>JBAWYY010000283.1:0-4160 GCA_037143285.1 Alphaproteobacteria bacterium
CTCCAACACCCTGCCGGTACAGGCCTATGTGGATCGGCTACGTGCCGCTGAGGCCTTAGTTTTGGTCCACCCCGTCTGGAATTTTGGCTTTCCGGCCATGATGAAAGGCTTTTTCGACCGGGTGTTCTTGCCCGGCGTATCCTTCGGCATGGTGGAAGGCCGGGCGCGCGGCAGCCTTACCAATATCAAACGCGTGGTGATCGTCACCACCTACGGCGCAACGCCGTGGCGAGCCTTCATGGCCGGCGACCCGCCGAAGCGATTCGCAAAGCGCGTCATGCGCGCGATGACCCAGATGAAAGCCCCAGTCGGCTATCTTGCCCACTACGATATGAACCGCTCAACCCCGGCAACTCGCGCCGATTTCCTTCAAAAAGTGCGCGATTGTTTCCGCTCATTCTGAGCCGGCTCGCTTGGTCATCCTATCGTCATACATCGCAAGCATATCTCCGAAAACATCAAGACGGGGCTGAGCGTGAAAGACGGCGAGATGAGCGCGGCGGAGCGCGATCCCTACCGCAAGTCCATCGGCGCTCGGTTGCAGCATGCTGCACGTCTGCATCGATCCCTTGTCGCGCGCAAACTCGCGACCATCGGGCTCTATCCCGGCCAGGAACAGGTGTTGAAACTCTTAGCCGTTGAGCCGGACGGCACCACCATGGGCGATCTTGCCTCCATCTTGCGCGTGCGCCCGCCCACAGCCTCCAAGACCATCGGCCGCCTTGCGGCCCAAGGCCTCGTGGAACGCAAAGCCGCCGGCGGCGACGGCCGGCTCGTGAAAGTCTGCCTCACTGATGCCGGCCGCGAGAAGGCAACCGCCATCGACGACATCTGGTTTGCGGCGGAAGACGAATTGATCGCCGAGATGGACGGGAAGGAGCGCAAGCGCCTGCGCAAACTGCTCCGCCGCGTCGAAAAAGCGCTCGGCAACCACGATGCCGGCCTCGACGACGAGGACGACGCGGATACCGAGTGACGGTTCACGCCGCGCGCTTGGCGCCCTCGCCCACGATCCGCACGATATCGGCCATGATGGCGTTCAGCTGGAAATCCTTGGGCGTATAGACGGCTGCAACCCCCGCGGCCTTCAAGACCACCTCATCCTCCGGCGGAATGATGCCGCCGACCACGACAGCCACATCCTCAAGTCCCTCAGTGCGCATGCGCTCCATCACCTCGGTGACGAGCGGGATATGGGACCCCGACAGGATCGACAGACCGACCACGTGGACGCCTTCTTCGAGCGCGGCGTTGACGATCTCGGCGGGGGTGAGCCGGATGCCCTCGTAGACCACCTCCATCCCACAGTCGCGGGCGCGCACCGCGATCTGTTCGGCGCCGTTGGAATGGCCGTCCAACCCCGGCTTGCCCACGAGAAACTTGAGCCTGCGGCCCAAAACCCGTGACACCTTCTCGACTTCCAGCCGGATCGGCCCGAGATCGCCTGTTTCAACCCGCGCCGCGCGGCCGACACCGGTCGGCGCCCGATACTCGCCGAAAACCTCGCGCAAGACCGCGCCCCACTCGCCGGTGGTGACGCCCGCCTTCGCAGCTGCGATAGAAGGTTCCATAATATTGGCATTTGCACGAGCCGCCGCGCGAATCTGTGCAAGATGTGCAAGGACTGCAGCTTCGTCGCGCTTGGCGCGCCAGGCGATCACGCTCTGAACGGCTTCCGCCTCCACCGCCGGGTCCACCACCATGATCGCACCAGACCCTGTGGTCAACGGGGAGATCTCGGTCTCTTGGAAGCGGTTGACGCCGACCACGACCTGCTCGCCCGCCTCAATGGCCTCAAGCCGTTTCGTGTTTGATTCCACAAGCTTAGACTTCATATAGGGCACAGCGGCAATGGCGCCGCCCATGGCCTCAATGCGCGCCATTTCTTCCCGCGCTTCCCCCTTCAAGGCCTCCACCTTCCCCGTCACCACGGGGTTGCCGTCGAAGAGATCCTCAAACTCCAGGAGATCGGTCTCATAGGCCAGGATCTGTTGCAGCCGCAGCGACCATTGCTGGTCAAAGGGCCGAGGCAAGCCAAGTGCCTCATTCCAGGCCGGCAATTGCAAGGCTCTGCAACGGGCCTTCTTCGACAGCGTCACCGCCAAAGCCTCGATCAAGATGCGATAGACGTTGTTTTCCGGCTGCTGCTCGGTCAGCCCCAGCGAATTCACCTGCACGCCATAGCGAAACAGCTTCTGCTTGGGGTCGGTGACGCCATAACGCGTCTCCACCAACTCGTCCCACAGTTCGACGAAAGCGCGCATTTTGCACATCTCGGTGACAAAGCGCATGCCGGCATTCACGAAAAACGAAATGCGCCCGACCACCTCGCCCATGGCGCCATCCGGCACCTCGCCCGAGGCCTTCACCGTGTCGAGGATCGCCACCGCATTGGCGAGCGCGAAGGCAAGCTCTTGAACCGGCGTCGCGCCGGCTTCCTGCAGGTGATAGCTGCAGACATTCATCGGGTTCCACTTGGGCATTTCGGCGCCCGTGAACAGGATCGTGTCCTTGGTCAGCCGCATGGAGGGCTCGGGCGGGAACACATAGGTGCCGCGCGAGAGATATTCCTTCAAAATATCGTTCTGCGTCGTGCCTTGCAGGCTCGCCCGCGGCACACCGCGCTCATCCGCGACAGCCACATAGAGCGCGAGCAGCCAGGCCGCGCAGGCATTGATGGTCATGGACGTATTCATGTCCGCGAGCGGGATCCCATCAAAAAGGGTCCGCATATCGCCGATATGGGCAATGGGAACGCCCACTTTGCCCACTTCGCCCCGCGCCAACACATGATCAGGGTCATAGCCCGTCTGGGTCGGCAGATCGAAGGCGACCGACAGGCCTGTCTGGCCCTTGGCGAGATTGGCGCGATAGAGCGCGTTGGATTTCGCCGCCGTGGAATGGCCCGCATAGGTGCGGATCAGCCAGGGTTTGTCACGTCGGGTCGATGCCATCGCTTAAGTCTCCATCTGCGCGCGGGGGCGCGATGCTGCAGTGCGAGACAATTCATAAACAGCTTTTGGGATGCTGTCAGGCCGGGATTTTGGGGGATGGCGCGCCCCCGGTCATGGCCGAACCATCGGTGACCAACCCCGGTCGAAACCGCTCGATACTCTTGGCGACCTCAGCCATGGTCGCCCGTGTCTCATAGGTCGCGAGGCTCAAACCGCTCTGCCCCACCAAGCCACCGAAGGTCGCGGCGACCTTGGCCATGGGCACAAGGCGCAGCGACACGATGGCCTCGGGCGTCAGTTCCAGCGCCAAGGTCTTGCGCAACAGACCCTGCGGCACGACAGCCTCAATCGCATCCCAAGGGATCACCCGCGACGACAAGCGACGGTCCAAAATGCCCTCAGGACCAACCGACAGTTCCACCTCGGTCGGGTCGAAAGCGCGGCGCAACCGCGACTGCGCGCCCATGCCGAACAGAAAGGCGAGGCCGAAAAAGCCCATGGCGATGCCAAGCGTCATGGGCGTCGGCGGGGTCGTGGGCAAGAACACCGTGACGGCGAGGCCCGCCACCAGCGCAAGCGCCACGCCCAAACGGAGAAGCGCCGACATCCAAAGGGCGGCCCGCCGCTTCGCGAAGGGAATGGCAACAGAAGCCTGATGCGGTGACGTCATGTTCGTGCGCCCTCAAGATCAAAGGCCCACGAGAGTCTGAAGAGGCTGACACCCTGGCCTTTTGCACTTTCAGTCTGCGCGCCCAGCACGAAGCCACAAGTCGGGAGCAACACGGCCAAGGCCACAAGCTCATCAATGGAGGACGCCTCGATTGCTTTCGGCGTCATGCGCTGCTCCTCGATCAATTTGCTTCGATGCCCTTTCCGGCCATACAGAGCCAAAGCTCCTTCGTCTTAGTGATCAAACATCGAGCACAGTGGCCTGGCCAGGCACCAGCCAACGCACTCTCTCTTTGATGGTGCTCGCGTTGAACACTTCCCGCGCCTGCGCTTGGCCTTCGCTGAAATGAGCCCAGCCGTCGCAATGGATCGGTATCACGACGTTGGCACCGAGTTCCTTGGCAAAATTAACGGCTTGAGATGCGCTCATCGAGAATAAAATATCGCCCATCGGCGCCAATTGCACACTGCCTATATTGAGGATCGCCGTGCCAATGCGGCAACGTTGGGCAATCTCGACTGTACCGGCATAGGGCA
>JBAWYY010000284.1:0-4156 GCA_037143285.1 Alphaproteobacteria bacterium
GGCCACTTCGCGTAAGCGCTCGGAGTTGGACGAATTCGGTGCACCCACAACGATCATCGCATCGACACGCGGCGCCACATGCTTCACCGCTTCCTGCCGGTTGGAGGTGGCGTAGCAAATGTCTTCTTTGTGAGGGCCTATGATCGCCGGAAAGCGCGCGAAGAGGGCGTCCACGATCTCGCGGGTGTCGTCGACAGAGAGGGTGGTCTGAGTCACGAAGGCCAGCGCCTGTGCGTCGTCCACTTGAAGGGTGGCCACATCGGCGACCGTTTCCACGAGGGTGACCGCGCCATCAGGCAATTGTCCCATGGTGCCGACCACCTCCGGGTGCCCCTTGTGCCCGACAAGGATAACCTTGCGGCCGCGCTTGAAGTGGATCTCGGCCTCGCGATGCACCTTGGTCACCAGCGGGCAGGTGGCGTCAATCGCGAAGAAATTGAGCGCTTCTGCTGCTTGAGGCACTGATTTCGGCACGCCGTGGGCTGAAAAGATCACCGGCGCCTGGGTCTGCGGGATATCCGTCAGCTCTTTAACAAAGATAGCGCCCTTGGCTTTGAGGCCATCGACCACGAAGCGATTATGGACGATCTCGTGGCGGACATAGACCGGCGCGCCATAGAGTTTGAGCGCCTGCTCGACCGCATCGATGGCGCGAACGACGCCGGCGCAGAATCCGCGGGGCGAGCACAGGAGGATCGAGAGCTTGGGCTTATCGGCATGCGTCATGGCGCCATCCTGTTGCGATTGCGCTTGCCGCTGTCAAGATAAGTCTATCGCCGATGGCGGGGGTGCCTTACCCGCCGGAATACCGCGACGATCTCCTCGCGACTGCAAGATTGCGCGCCGGCAGCGAGTGCGCGTTTCCGCTCAAAGCCCGTGATGTCATAGTGGGGCGCTCGGGTGCGCGGCGGACCCTGATAGGATGAGCGATGCAGCCCTAACCGTTTGGCAAAGCGATGAAGTTCAGCCTCATCATCGGCCATGAGATGGCACCACCTGAGGCCTTGCCACGACCAGATGGGCTCATCGACATAGACCGCCATCGTCGCTTTAGGCCGCTTTCAGGCCGGCAATGCCGAGCGCTTCGGCTTGGCGTTGTTCGACTTCGGCGAGATCGAACCGCGCGATCTCCTCTTCAAACAAGCGATGGAAATTCAGCTCTGCCTTGAGGTGGAGGAAGACGCCGCCAAGGCCGATCGCTGCGCGGTCCATGAAGACGAATTCCTGCGGCACCGTAACAGGGCCTTTCTCTTTCAGCGCTTTATGGACGGCAAAGGCTTCGCGTCGGCCATATTCGCCGGGGGCGACACCATCGGCGATGGTGCGAACGCGATCATCCAGCAAAGGCCCATAGATGAAGCGGGCCCAGAGGTTCAAAACCTCCACTAGCTCTTTCTTGAGGTTCTTGAATCCCCAGATCTCATAGGCATGGACCGTGCGGGCGAGATCACCGTCCTTCAGGCCCTGGTATAGCTCGACCACGCCGCCGACAAAGCGCGGCGGGAAAATGCGAATGCAACCATAGTCTAAAAGATTGATGCCGCCGGGTTCTCCGTCCTCGTCGAACACCGTGTAATTGCCGAGATGGGGGTCACCATGGATGACGCCGACATGGGCGAAGGGGTGCCACCAGTCCCGAAACATGGCGGTCGCCAACCGATTTCGAATGTGAAGCGGCGCATCCACATGGCTCAGCATCTTGGTGCCATTGAGCCATGACAGCGTCAAAAGACGTCCGGTCGATAGTTCCGGATGGATAGTCGGCACGCGAACCAAGGGTTCGTCGGCAAGCACCGCGCCATAGAGCGCTGCGTGCTTGGCCTCGCGCTTGTAATCGAGTTCCTCGCGAACCCTTTCGCCGATCTCTTTTGCGATCTCGCGGGTGTCGATGGCGGGATCCATGCGCCGATGGAGCGCGAAGAGAATACCGAGTTGGGCAATATCGGCTTCCACGGCCGATTGCATGTCGGGATATTGGAGCTTGCAGGCAAGCTCTTGGCCGTCATGGCTGACCGCGCGATGCACTTGGCCGAGCGAGGCCGCAGCGGCCGGCACCTTATCAAAGCTCTTGAAGCGACTTTCCCAATTGGCCCCGAGTTCGGCCATCATACGGCGCTTGACGAAGGCGGGTCCCATGGGGGGCGCTTCCGACTGGAGCTTTTGCAGCTCAGCCGCATATTCGGCTGGCAGCGCCTCTGGAATGGTGGCGAGAAGCTGCGCCACCTTCATGATCGGACCTTTCAGTCCGCCGAGCGCACGCGTGAGATCCGACGCATTCTTCTGCCGGTCGAGATCGGTGCCAAAGAGGCGCGATGCGGCAATGGAGGCAGCAGCCCCCGATACATTCACGCCGACCCGGGCATAGCGGGAAAGTCGGCCTGAAAGGCGGTTCTCTTCGTCGTCGCGTGTGGTCATGAGCCCTATGTGGGGACGATGGTGATGCTTGTCACGGTCTACGTTGTCGTGGTGGCCGCAGATGCCAGAACTGCGGCAATATGTCCGCGTTCCCCCGCTAAACCTTTGTAGGCGAGTTCGCTGTCGCTCAGGGCCGCAAGCTCGGCTGCCATGGCCGCGCGTTGGTGCTGCTCGTAATGGGCGAGAGCGTCATGGCGGATCTTGATTGTGAACAGCACGTCATAGGATTGAGCGAGCTTGCGCAGGGTTTGTCGTTCGGTGCGCACGAAAACCTTTGCGGGATCGATGGTTCCGTCTGCGGCCCACCAGTGCCTCGTCCCATGAGGCCGGGGGTGATGAAGGCTTGGGTCGTCATAAAGCGACCAGTTGAACCGCTCGACCGGCCTCTCCACCTGGAGATTGTCAAAGATGCGGGTGACCATCATGTCCATTCGGCCGGCAAAGCCCGGAACCGGCTGGTGAATGGCGCCGAGTGGGCGGCCGATT
The DNA here is from genome assembly GCA_037143285.1 of Alphaproteobacteria bacterium. Taxonomy (GTDB): domain Bacteria; phylum Pseudomonadota; class Alphaproteobacteria; order Rhizobiales; family Phreatobacteraceae; genus Phreatobacter. The sequence continues at coordinate 2,902 of JBAWYY010000284.1, forward strand.
TTCTCGGCGAGCGACCATGATGAGGGAAAAGCCAATGCGGCTGCGGCAAGGACCCAACCCTCGGCGCTTCGGCGCATGAGGCACAGGTCTTCCTGAACCATGCGGGAGGCCGCCAGCAGTGGCGGATCGGCATCGGGAATGGGGATCGTCATGCCGTTGTGCTTGATGACGCGAGCGTTTGGCGCGGGCGTGACGATCGCGGCGCAGTGCTGCACGAGATGCGCGACGATGAGCTCTCGCACCTCGCTTTGCGCTTCGCGCGTCTCCGGCATCTCCCGAAAAATCGCGCTTAGGTCGAGATGCTCCAGCCGCTGTTTCTCGGCGAGATGCAGGTCAAGCTTGGCGTTAATGTCGATCCAAGCGGCCTCTTCAATCGGCCGCATCCCGATTGTAAACGGCTTGGAATGGCCGTCCCAGGGATCGCCAGATTGCGCGGCTTTCTCGGGATTGGCTGCGTTCACAGCACCTTTCCGGGGTTGAGGATGCCCTTGGGATCGAGCACAGCCTTCATCTGGCGCATCAGGCTGAGTTCGACCGGGTCTTTCACGCCCGGCAGCAGATCGCGCTTCATTCGGCCAATGCCATGTTCCGCCGAGATCGAGCCACCGTGTTTGGCAACGACCCCATGCACGAGCGCGTTCACATCGTCCCATCGGGCGAGGAAGGCCGCTTTATCGGCCCCGACGGGCTGGCTGACATTGTAGTGGATGTTGCCGTCGCCGAGTTGCCCGAAGCCAACGATGCGCGCGCCGGGGACCATCTGCATCACCGCTGCGTCAGCTTCGGCCAAGAAGCTGGGGACGGCCGCCACCGGCACCGACACGTCATGCTTGATTGAGCCACCTTCAAGTTTCTGCACTTCGCTCATGCCCTCGCGCAGACGCCAGAAGGCGTTGCGGTGCTCGACCGTCTCGGCAATGGTCGCGTCAGTGACGAGACCATCCTCATAGCCGGCGGCAAGCACCTCTTCGAGCGTATCGCGAAGCCCGGTGGCCGAGGCTGACGAGAGCTCCAAGAGGACATGCCAGGGTGAGGGCGCGGACAAGGGGTCGCGCGCGCCGGCCATGTGCTTCAGGACGAAGCCGAGCAACGTCTGCGGCATCAGTTCAACACCGGTGACGGCCGGGCCCGCTCGCTCCTGGGCGCGCTGCAAGAGCTCAAGGGCTGCCTCCGGCGAGGGAACTGCCACCCAGGCAGCCTCAAGGGAACGGGGTGCCGGAAAGAGCTTCAGCACTGCTGCGGTGATGATGCCAAG
>JBAWYY010000285.1:0-4148 GCA_037143285.1 Alphaproteobacteria bacterium
GCCGCCATCAGGTCCTTCACGACGGCATGGCGCTCGGCAACCCAGGGCCCTTCATAAAGAAGGCGGGCCACATCGAAGAAAGGCGTCATGTCGATTTCGACCAAGGTCACATCGGACCCAAGCTTTGCCAAAGCCGCCTCATAGGCTGAGGCCATGGCGCTATCGCCGAAGAACAAGCGGTCGCCCGCGCACGGCACGCCGAGCCGGCGGAGCGGCGCGGTATCGCCGGGCTTATCAGCCACTACGGGCCGGCTATAGGCATCTTCGGCGTCGAAACCGCGCAGGACCTCATAGACGGCAAAGGCATCGCTCACGGTCGTCGCGAAGACCGAGACGCAATCAAGCGTGCGGCAAGCGGGCAGGACCCCGCGCGTCGACAGAGCGCCAAGCGAGGGCTTGAGGCCAACGAGATCGTTGAGGCCCGCCGGCACGCGGCCCGAACCCGCCGTATCCGTGCCAAGCGAGAAGGCGACGAGCCCTTGCGCTACCGCCACCGCCGAACCGGAACTGGAACCGCCGGGCACGCGCGTCGCATCAAAGGCATTGCGCGGCACGCCATAGGGGCTGCGAACACCCACAAGGCCGGTCGCAAACTGGTCGAGATTGGTCTTGCCGACGATGATGGCGCCGGCGGCCTCCAAAAGCTCCACCACCCGCGCCGAGCGGGTAGGCGTCACGCTCGAAGCGGCACAGGCAGCGGTCGTTGCCGTGCCGGCCACATCGATATTGTCTTTGACCGCACAGAGCACACCCCAGAGCGGCTGGCGCGCCGGATCGCGCGGCGGCAGGGCATCGACGGCAGCGAGAAGCTCGGCCTCAGAGCGAAGCGAGATGAAAATCGCGGGATCATTGACGGCAGCGACGCGCCGAAAGAACTCAGCGACGACCGCGCGCGGGCTCACGCCGGCCGCATAGGCTTGGGCAAAAGCGGGCAAGGTGAAGTCGATAGCGAGGGTCATTGCGGCACTCGAGAACCGCTCGTCCCCCGCAAACCACGTGCCATTCTGCGTGAGCGGGCAAGACGCCGCATCTTTTGGGCAGGAAGCGCCGTCGCGGCGGTTGCGTTCAGAGGCTATCTCAACGCGCAAAAACAACAAATAAGGTCACAATATGAATAGGTTATGGGCGATCGAAGCCTCGTAAGGTCCCCTCGCCCCAACGCGGCCAGTTACCCTCAGCAGATCCTCCCAATGCCGATTGTCGTTGTATACAATGACAGAAAACAGGCCCAATATTGCCTAAATATTATTCACTTCGCTTGTCGGAACGGCAGCGCCTTGGTGCGCCATCACATCCCAAGCCTGGGCCGACAGGCCGATATGGTCGCGCATAGCGCGGTTGGCGCCCTCGCCGTCCGCACGCTCGATCGCCGCGACCACCGCCCCGTGTTCGAGGTGGGATCGGGCCAGCCGATCGGCGAGTTCAAGCTGCGCGCGACGGAAGGGCGCAAGCCTGCGCCGCGTCTGCGAGGCGAGCTCGGCGAGATAGGCATTGTGCGCGCCCGCATAAATCGCCACGTGAAAATCGACGTTCGCGCGGGAATAGGCGAGGAGATCGCCCGCACGCACCAGGCCTGCCATCTGCTCGTGCAAGGCGACGAGGGCGCGCCGCTCGTCACGCGTCATCGCCACGGCCGAAAGCGCTGCTGCCAGCGCCTCCAACTCACCCATCACGAGGAACATGCCGGAAAGATCGGCGGAATAGGGTTTGGCCACCACGGCGCCGCGATGGGGCCTGATCGCCACAAGGCCGGTCGCGGCCAATTGGCGCAAGGCCTCCCGCACCGGCGTGCGCGACACCGCGAAATCGCCCGCGAGCGTCACCTCATCCAGCGCCGTCCCCGGCGGGCGGCGGCCACTCACGATCTCGTCGGCAAGCGTTGCCACCAGTCCCTCGGCAAGCGTTTCCTTGCGTGTCCGAGCACCGCTCATGGCCGCGCGCTCACGGGAAGATCGAGGGCAGCGGCAGCCGAATGAACCCGAGCGATAAAGCGCCATTGGCCGCGCGCAATTGCAGGGCACGGCCGGGCTTGCCCTCCACATCAGCGGGCTGGCTTGCCGCCGCAATCGCCGTTGCCCCGAGCGGCCCGAGCATGCGCCCAAGGCCGAAGCGGCGGATCAGCTCATCGGGATTGGAGAGTTTGAGCTCCAGCTGCCCGTCCGGCCGCCCATCGGGGGTCAAGCGCACAAGGCCCTGCAACAGGCCGACCATATCGCCCTGAGACACCCGAAAGCGGGTGATTTCCAAGGCGCCACCTGCCTGCTGCCAGGTGCGCAGGTTCGCACTCCGACCCGGCCCCACCACCTGCAAGAGGTTACGCGCCACCGCCTGGAACTCGGCGTCAACAGGCGTATCGCCGATCAGTAGGGGCAGCGTTGCCCCCTCAAGCTTGGTGGCGATATCGACGCTGCGGGGATCGTTCGGCGTTGCGCGGCTATGGAAGGCAGCGCGCTTGGCTTGGCCCGTGGGGCGTCCGCCAACGGTTGTTGTCACCTCGTCGAAGACAATGCTCGCCGTATCAAAGCCCGCCAAGGTGGCGCGCGCACTCGCCTGCGCAAGCTTCCAGCTGGCACTGACAATTTCCGCGCCATTGGCCTCTGCGACCAGCGGACCATTGGCCTCCATGATCACCTGGCCGGGCTCCCAGATCTGCGAGACCAGAACCAGTTTCTCAAACCGCGCGGTGCCCTGCGGTCCCAGCTCGTTCGCAGCTGCAATCGAGGGCTTCACACAGGTCAGTTCAAGGCGAAACGGAAAGCCGCCGCGCGAGCGTTCGCCGCAGGTGATCGTGCGACCACGCGCGGCTTCTGACGCGAGCGCCCGGTCAATCAGCTCCTCGGCGCGTCCCGCACCCCAGGTCCAAAGCCCCGTCCAACCAGCGATCAGGGTGGCGGCTAATCCGGCCGGGATCAAAACGGCTTTCAGGCTCATGGATGGAACCTCTGCGACCTCGTCACGGCACGCATGGCTTGCGCGTGCTTCTCGTGGCGACTACCACGCGGAACTCGGGTTTGACCATCCCGCCTTTGCCCCACAGAGACCCTGCCCATATCCGCCATGACCACATCGACGCATGACCTCTGGGTTTTCGGCTATGGCTCGCTGATGTGGCGACCGGGCTTTCCGTTTCAAGAGCGGGTCACGGCCCAGCTCATCGGCATGCACCGGGCGCTCTGCGTCTATTCCCATGTCCATCGCGGCACGCCGGAGCGGCCGGGTCTGGTGCTCGGCCTCGACCGAGGCGGCGCGTGCCGGGGCGTGGCCTTTCAGGTGGCGGCAGCCGATCGCGAGGCCACCATCGCCTATTTGCGCGAGCGCGAGCAGGTGACCTCCGTTTATCTCGAAGTGATGCGCTGGGTGACCTTGGACGAGCCCGCGCGCCGGCGCATTCACGCCCTCACTTACATTGTCGATCGCGGCCATAGCCAATATGCCGGCCGCCTCTCGCCCGACGAGCAGCTCCACCATGTGCGCCAGGGCCATGGCCGCTCAGGCGCGAACCCTGACTATGTGAAGAACACGGTCGGCGCCATCGAGGAGCTCGGCTTTCGCGACAAGTCTCTCCACGGGCTGGCGAGCCGCCTATAGCGCCTCGCCCCGCAGCAAGCGCGGTACATCGCCAGTGAGGCCCGCGGCCTGGCGCATGAACATCGCCTTCATGCCCGGCAGCCGATCAACAAGGCCGAGGCCAAGATCCCTCACCATCCGCAGGGGATCGGAGTGGTTGGAGAACAGGCGGTTGAGCCCATCGGTCACCGCGCCCATCGCCACCGTATCGAACCGCCGCCAGCGCTCATAGCGCGCGAGCACATCGGCCTGACCGATATCGAGGCCAAGGCGGGCGGCCTCCACCACGCATTCGGCCAACGCCGCCACATCGCGAAGGCCCATATTGATGCCCTGGCCGGCGATGGGATGGATCACATGGGCTGAATCGCCCACCAGCGCCAAACGATCACCGACAAAGCTGCGCGCGACCTTGAGGCCTAAGGGGAAGGCGCGCGGCGTGTCGATCACCTCGATCTCGCCGAGCTTCAAGCCGAACCGGCTTTCGAGTTCGTCGAGAAACAGCGGCTTCGGCAGGGCGCAGAGCCGTTCCGCCCGCCCGCTCTCCTCCGTCCAGACGATGGACGAGCGATTGCCTTTCA
>JBAWYY010000286.1:0-4129 GCA_037143285.1 Alphaproteobacteria bacterium
CGAGCGTCACGGCTTCGTTAAGCGCTTGGTCTGAGCCGAGAATGCGCGAGAAAAAGCCCCAGCGCTCGCCCTCCGGACCGGTCATGGCGCGGCCGGTATAGAGTAGCTCGGAGGCCCGGCCCTGGCCGATGATGCGCGGCAAGATCGCGCAGGCGCCCATGTCGCAGCCGGCAAGGCCGACGCGGTTAAACAGGAACGCGACCTTGGTCTTCTCGGTCGCCAGCCGAATGTCGGAGGCCATGGCGATGATGGCGCCGGCGCCGGCGCAAATGCCGTCCACGGCCGCAATGATCGGCTGCGGACAGGCACGCATCGCCTTCACAAGCTCACCCGTCATCAGCGTGAACCGGGTGAGGTCCTTGGTGTCCATGGCGATCAACGGCCCGATGATCTCGAAGACATCACCGCCCGAGCAGAAATTGCCACCCGCCCCGGTCACGACGAAGGCCTTCACGCCCTCGTCTTTGGCGGCGGCATGGAACAGGTCCGTGAGCTCGCGATAGCTCTCGAAGGTCAGCGGGTTCTTCTTCTCCGGCCGGTTCAGCGTGATGATCGCGACCTTCGCCCTCACCTCGAAGGCGAAATGGCTGGCCTGATAGGCGGACAGCGGCAGGGTCACGGGATTGGCGGCGCCTGAGGTCATGGTCAGTCCTTCGGGGTCGAGAGCCGGCCAACGGAGGCCTTGGTGGTGGCGAGAAGCCGCATCAGGGCCTCAATCTCGCTGGGCTTCAGGCCGGCGAAGAGTTCGGCCACCCAGTCGGCATGGGCTGCAGCCATCGCCTCGAAGGCGGCCCGCCCTTGGGGCGAGAGCGCGACATAGTGGACGCGGCGGTCGTGCTCGGCGGTGCGGCGGACCACATGCTCGCTTTCAACGAGCCGATCGACCAGATGGGTGACATTGCCATTGGTCACCATCATGCGCCTGGAGAGGTCGGAAAGCTGCAAGCCGTCTTCGCCCGCCCGCTCCAACTGCGCCATCAGGTCGAAGCGCGGCAGCGTCGTGTCGAAGGTTTCGCGCAGGCGCTTGCGGATTTCGGCTTCCACCATGGTGGTGCAGGTCAAAAGGCGGAGCCACAGCCGCGTCTCGGCCTTGTGGGCACCGGGGGCCTCCTCGGCCTTGGTTTCAGCGTCGAGTATGAGGCTGTCGCTCATCCCATCACCTCGCCGCCGGCAATGCTGATCGCTTGGCCGGTGACCGAACGGGCGCCCTCGGACGCCAGCCAGAGCACGGTTGCGGCCACTTCGTCGGGCGCGATCAAGCGCTTCTGCGGATTGTTTTTCACGAGCTCACCGAGCGCCGCCTCGCGGGTGCGGCCGGTCTTGGTGACGATCCGCGCGATGCTCTCTTCCACCAGATCGGTATCGGTAAAACCTGGGCATATGGCGTTTACGGTGACGCCGGTCTCTGCCGTCTCCAGCGCCAGCGCGCGCATCAGGCCGATGACCGCATGTTTCGCTGTCACATAGGCCGAGACATAGGCATAGGGCTTTAGCCCAGCGGTGGAGGCGATCATGATGATGCGGCCCGAGCGGCGCTCGATCATGCCGGGTAACACGGCGCGGGCGGCATGGACGGTGCCCATCACGTTCAGCGCGAACATGCGCTCGAACATGGCGTCTGGGGTCTTAAGAAAGGGCGCGGTTTCAGCGCCGCCTGCATTGGCCACCAAGAGATCGACGGGACCGGCCGCGTCCACCGCACGGGCGAAGGCTGAGGTCAGCGCCTCGGCATCCGTGACATCGGCGCTCAGTGCGCGCGCCGCTCCCCCCGCCCCAACCAGCTCATCAAGCGGCTGAGCCGAGCGGCCAATGGCTGTGACATCGGCGCCCGCTCTCGTCAGCGCAAAGGCAATCTCACGTCCAATGCCCCGCCCGGCCCCCGTCACCACTGCATGGCGGCCGGCGAAGCTCGACTTTTCTGGCATGGATCCAAGAGAATTCGACATGAACAGCGGCTGGCGGCTTGACGAAGTTATTTCAAACCTAAAATAATATGCACCATCCGGCAAGGGTGCCGCGCTCGACAAATGGGCGGTAGACGTGCCCTGATAGGAACCGACGACGGGCGCCGTGACGGCGCCCCAAGCTCAAGGCGCGCCGACAACGGTGCCCACCCCAGAGGTTTGGATGTTTTCGCGGGGGCTGCAGCCCTCCACTGACAGGGAGTTTCGACGATGAAGAAATGGTTGGCAGGTCTTGCGGGGCTCAGCCTCCTTGCGGCATCCACGGTGACGGCGAGCGCGCAGGAAAAGCTGCGCATCGGTCTCATCACCACGCTGTCAGGTCCGGGCGCGGTCTTGGGTCAGCAGTCGCGCGATGCGTTTCAGCTCGCCGTGCGCAATCTCGGCGGCCGTCTCGGTGGCGTTGAGACCGAAGTGATCGTCGTCGACGACGAGCTGAAGCCCGATGTCGCCGTCACCCGCGTGCGCGGCCTTATCGAGCGTGACAAGGTCGACTTCGTGGTCGGTCCGATCTTCTCGAATGTTCTGGTCGCCATCCACAAGCCCGTGACCGATGCCGGCGCCTTCCTGATTAGCCCCAATGCCGGCACCTCGAATTTCGCGGGACGGCAGTGCCACCCCAATTTCTTCGTGACCTCCTATCAGAACGATCAGGTCCACGAGGTCATGGGCAAATATGCGCAGGAGAAGGGCTATAAGCGCGTCTTCTTGCTCACCCCCAATTATCAGGCAGGCCGCGACGCCATGGCCGGCTTCAAGCGCCACTTCACCGGTGAAGTGGTGGGCGAAGAATATGTACCGCTGAACACCACCGACTTCTCGGGCGAGCTCGCCAAGATCGCTGCCGCCCGTCCGGACGCGATGTTCACCTTCATGCCCGGCGGCCTCGGCATCAATCTGGTCCGCCAGTTCCGTCAGGCGGGCCTTGCCGACCGCGTGCCGTTCCTCTCGGCCTTCACGGTGGATGAAGCCAACCTGCCGGCCCAGGGCGAAGCGGCGCTCGGCATGATCGGCGGCGCCAACTGGGCCCCGAACATGGACAATCCCCAGTCGAAAGCCTTCGTGGAGCAGTATATCGCCGCCACCAACACCATTCCCGGCACCTATGCGATGCAGGGCTATGACGCGGCTATGCTGATCGATTCCGCCATCAAGGCGGCCGGCGGTCGTCTTGCCGATAAGGCGGCGATCCGTGCGGGCTTGCGGGCTGCCAATTTCACCTCGCTGCGCGGACCCTTCCGCATCGGCGTGAACGGCTTCCCGGTGCAGGACTTCTACTCGACCCGGGTCGCGCGCCGCCCCGACGGTCGGTTCCAGACGGAAATCTTGGAGCGGGTGTTCCAGAACTATACGGACACCTATGCCAAGGATTGCCAGATGCCGTCGAACTGATGCTTTGAAGTTTTGGGCCCTCGCGCGTGAGAGCGTGCGGGGGTCCACACTTCAAGCGCCGTCACGGCCGGGCTTCGCCCTGCTCCACGTCGACCACTGGCCGTGACCCGGTCGCCTGAGTTCCCCCGATGTCCACGACGCTGTTCTTTGTCCAGACGCTCAACGGCCTGCAGTTCGGGATCATTTTGTTCCTGATCGCCGCCGGGCTGACCCTGGTCTTCGGCGTAATGGACTTCATCAATCTCGCCCACGGCGTCCAATATATGGTGGGCGCCTATTTGACCGCGACCTTCACAGCGCTCACCGGCAATTTTCTGCTCGGCATCTTGATGGCGCTGCCAACAGCGCTGGCGCTCGGGCTCTTGCTGGAGGTCCTGATCTTCCGCCACCTCTATGCCCGCGACCACCTCGATCAGGTGCTGGCAACCTTCGGCGTCATCCTCTTCCTTAATCAAGCCGTGAAGTTCGTCTGGGGGGCGGCCCCGCTCTCGGTCCCGGTGCCAGACATGCTCACCGGCACGGTCGTACTGATGGATGGGCTGCTCTATCCCGTCTATCGCCTCGCGATCATTGCTGCCGGCATCCTCATCGCCATCGGCCTCTATATCGTGGTCAATCACACCCGCGTCGGCATGCTCGTGCGCGCGGGCGCCTCCAACGCGCCGATGGTCGCGGCCCTCGGCGTCGATATCGGCCGGCTCTTCATGATCGTTTTCGGCTTTGGCGCCATGCTCGCGGGCTTTGCCGGCGGCATGATCGCGCCGCTCGTTTCCGTC
>JBAWYY010000287.1:0-4121 GCA_037143285.1 Alphaproteobacteria bacterium
ACGGCGGGCAAGAACCCGTTCCGCGACAAGCGCGTGCGTGAGGCTTTCTCGCTGGCGCTCGACCGCGATGCCATCGTTGCCCGCATCATGGGCGGCGTGGCCGTGGCCGCCGCCGAACTCCTGCCCAATCCGCTGCCGGGCACCAATGCCGGCATTCGCCCGGCCCGCCCCAATGTGGAGCGTGCGCGCCAGTTGCTTGCGGAAGCAGGTTACCCCAACGGCTTCGGCATCACGCTCGCGACGCCGAATGACCGCTATATCAACGATGCGCAGGTGTCGCAGGCGGTCGCCCAGATGCTCACCCGCATCGGCATCCGCACCCAGGGGGAGACGATGACCGCCTCGACCTTCTTCGCCCGCCGCAACCGCGCGGAATTCGGCTTCTGGCTTGCGGGCTGGGGCGCCGATACCGGCGAGATGTCCAACCCGCTGCGGGCCCTTGCCGCAACGCCGAACCGCGATCGCGGCACGGGCACGACCAATCCCGGCGGCTATTCAAACCTCGCCATGGATGCGCTTTTGATGCGGGCGCTTGCGACTGTCGATGACAACGCGCGCAACATTCTGCTCGCCCAGGCATCCAAAATCGCCATGGATGATTTCGGCCTGATCCCCACTCATTTCGAGGTTTCGGTATGGGCGTTCCGGCGCGGCTTCAGCTATGAGGCGCAGATGAACCAATATACCCGCGCGGACAAGATCGGCCGCGCTGCCGCTCAGCGGTAATAAAGTCAGGCCTCCCTCGCCCCCTGGGGTGAGGGAGGTCGCACCTCCGCCGTTGAAGGGCCGCCCATGCTGGTTTTCATCCTCCGACGCCTCGGGCAATCCGCCTTTGTCGTCTTCGCCATGGCCGTGCTCGTCTTTCTCGGCGTCTATGCCATTGGCAATCCGGTGGATATCCTCTTGGCGCCCGACGCGGACCAGACCGAGCGCGAGGCTGTCATCGCCCGCCTCGGCCTTGATAAGCCGCTCTATGTCCAGTTCTGGATCTTCTTCACCAATCTGCTCCAGGGCGATTTCGGCAAGAGCTTCGTCCATGGGGTCGACGCCATCGACCTCATCGTCTCGCGCATGCCGGCAACCCTTGAACTGGCGGTGGTGGCGCTCCTGGTCACCACCTTCATCGGCGTGCCGCTCGGCGTCATCGCCGGCCTGAAGCATGACACGGTGGTCGGCCGCTCCATCATGGCCGGCTCCATTGTCGGCTTCTCGCTGCCGAATTTCTGGTTCGGCATCATGCTGACCCTGCTGTTCGCGGTCACCCTGCAATGGCTGCCGGCCGGCGGGCGCGGGCCAACCGGTACGCTCTTCGGCGTGGAATTGTCGCTGCTCAATCCCGCGGGCTGGGTCAATCTGGTGATGCCGGCGGCAACGCTTGCGGTCTACAAGGCGTCCCTCGTGGTGCGCCTTGCCTATGCCGGCACACGCGAGGCCATGCTGCAGGACTATGTGCGCTTTGCCAGAGCCAAGGGCCTCTCCCGCTCGCGCATCGTCGGCGTCCACGTCTTGAAGAACATCCTCATCCCCGTCGTTACCGTGCTCGGCCTTGAGCTTGGCTCCATGATCGCCTTCGCGGTCGTCACCGAGACGGTGTTCGCTTGGCCCGGCATGGGCAAATTGCTGATCGATTCCATCTATCGGCTCGATCGGCCCGTCATCGTCGCTTACCTCATGATTGTGGTCGTCATCTTTGTGGCGATCAATCTCGTCGTCGATATCCTCTATTCCGTGCTCGATCCCCGGGTTCGGCTTCAGGACCTGGAGAAGTGACCATGTCCGACACCGCCTTGCCCGCAGCCCCCGCAGCCCCCGAACGGGTCGAGACCCCGTTTCGGCGCTTCGTTTCCGAATTTGCCGAGAACCGGATCGCGCTCATCTCTTTCGTGTTGATGATGATCTTGGTGTTCATGGCGGTGTTTGCGCCGTGGATCACGCCGCAAAACCCCTATGACCTCACTCAGATCTCGATCCTCGACAATATGCTGGCGCCGGGTGAGCGCTCGCTCGACGGCACGCTCTATCTGCTGGGCACCGACGACCAGGGCCGGGACATGGTCTCGGCCATGATCTATGGCCTGCGGCTGTCGCTGTTTGTGGCGATTTCCTCGACTTTGATTGCGCTGATCATCGGGCTCGCGGTGGGGGTGGCGGCGGCCTATTTCGGCGGCAAGGTCGATGCCGGCATCATGCGCCTCGTTGACCTGCAGCTGTCGTTCCCGGCGATCCTCATCGCGCTCATCCTGCTCGCCCTTCTCGGCAAGGGCGTCGACAAGGTGATCATCGCGCTGGTCGCGGTGAAATGGGCCTATTACGCCCGCACCGTGCGCGGCACGGCGCTGGTCGAGCGCCGACGCGAATATATCGAGGCCGCCCAATGCCTGGCCTTGCCGAAGTATCGGATCATCTTCGGCCATCTCCTGCCGAATTGCCTGCCGCCTTTGATCGTGGTCGCAACCGTTCAGCTCGCCAGCGCCGTTTCGCTGGAAGCGACGCTGTCCTTTTTGGGCGTCGGCGTGCCGATTACCGAGCCCTCGCTCGGGCTGCTGATTGCCAATGGCTATAAATATATCCTCTCCGGCAAATATTGGGTCAGTGTCTTCCCCGGCGTCGCTCTGCTTTTCACGATCCTCGTGATCAACCTTGTGGGCGATCAATTGCGTGACCTCCTGAATCCCAGGCTGAAGAAATGAGCGCCGTTCTCGAGGTCACAGATCTAAAGACCCATTTCTTCACCCGCGCGGGCGTCGTGAAGGCGGTGGACGGCGTGTCGTTCTCGGTCAATCGCGGCGAGGTGATGGGCCTTGTGGGCGAGTCAGGATCCGGCAAGACGGTCACCGGCTTCTCTATCCTGGGGCTTATCGATCCGCCCGGCCGCGTCGTGTCCGGCTCCATCAAGGTGATGGGCGAGGAATGGGTCGGCCGGTCGGAAGCGGACTGGCGCAGCATTCGCGGCCGCAAGGTCGCGATGATCTTCCAAGACCCGATGATGACGTTGAACCCGGTCTTGCGGGTCGATACACAGATGATGGAAACCATCTTTGCCCATGAGCGGGTGTCGGCGGAAAGCGCGCGCGAGCGCTGCCGCGAGGCGCTGGTGAAGGTGGGCATTGCCTCGCCCGACGAGCGGCTCACCAGCTATCCCCATCAGTTCTCCGGCGGCATGCGCCAGCGCGTGGCCATCGCAATCGCGCTGTTGCACGAGCCGGCGCTCATCATTGCCGACGAGCCGACCACCGCGCTCGATGTGACGATCCAGGCGCAGATTCTGGCGGAAGTTCAGCGCCTGTGCGCGGCGACCGGCACGGCGCTGGTCTGGATCACCCACGATCTCGCCATCGTCTCCGGCCTCGCTGACCGGGTGGCGGTGATGTATGCGGGCCGGGTGGTGGAGGAGGGGCCAACGGCTGACGTGCTCGCCCGTCCAGCCCATCCCTATACGCTGGGCCTCTTGGAAAGCCTGCCCAGCCGCAATCCGCGCGGGCGCCCGCTGACCCAGATCCCCGGCATGGCGCCGAACATCTTGAAGCTCCCCCAAGGCTGCGCCTTTGCGCCGCGCTGTGCCCATATGAAGCCGGATTGTGGCTTGACCATGCCGGAGGAGACGCGGCCCTTCGCAGACCGACGGCTGCGCTGTTTCCACCCTGTCATGGCAGGGGTTGCGGCATGACGGCCCTCATGGAAATTCGCGGTGTCTCCAAGCGCTTCTCGCGCGAGCCCGATCTCGCAGCCAAGCTCGCGGGCGTGCTGGGTGCAGCACCCAAGCGCGAAGTCGTTCATGCGCTCGACCAGGTCGATCTCGATATCATCGAGGGCGAGGTGCTGGGTCTTGTCGGTGAATCAGGCTCGGGCAAATCGACGCTTGGGCGGATCGCAGCCGGCATTTGGCCGCAGACCGAAGGCACCATCCGCTATCGCGGCGCTGATCGCGCGGGCCTTGACGCGAGTGCGCGCAAGGCAGCCGAACTCGCGGTTCAAATGGTGTTCCAGGATCCCATGTCCTCGCTCAATCCACGCATGCGGATCGAGACCATTCTCGGCGAGGCGCCCGTCTATCATGGCATCGTCAGCCGGGCCGAGATCGGCGATTATCTCGCCGATCTCATGCGCCAAGTGGGTTTGGA
>JBAWYY010000288.1:0-4115 GCA_037143285.1 Alphaproteobacteria bacterium
CTGCGGAGACGATACGGCCATAGGTAACCTCGCACATGGTTACATGTAACTTATCATAAAGACAATGAGTATGCCAGTTGTATTTGGCCGATCATGCAATTTTTCTCGTTGAACGACGGGCCAAAGTTGAACTAGTTTGTATGTGAGGCTTCCTACAGCGTCATGATATTGGCACCAAATTACACGACATGAGTGCAATACCAACAAGGCCGCGCTTTGAAATCCAACGTCTCGCCGAGTACAGTAACGAAGCCATAGTTGCAGAGTTGCGTCGGGTTGAGGCTTTGATTCCAGAGGGTCCGTTTCTCGAATCTGATTTAGAGCGGCTTGGCCATGTTGGGCGGAATACGATCAGGCGGCGCTTTGGGTCATGGTTCAAGGCGCTTGATGCTGCAGACTTGGCGCATAGATCCTCATTCCACATAAAGACCCGCGGAGGCCATGCATCAAGTAGGATGTCGGATGACGACATTCTTTTTGCGCTACGTAACTTGGCAACCAAGCTTGGCAAAGCGACTCTCACTGGATCCGACGTATCAAAGCATCTGCCCTTTTCTGAAGAAATATTACGAAATCGATGGGGAACACTACGAAGCGCTTTTGAAGCGGCGGGATTGGGGGCAACAAGTTTGGGCCGCCGCTACACCGACGATGAGTGTTTCGAAAACATGCTAGCCGTTTGGACCAAACTTGGCCGCCCTCCAAAACACAAAGAAATGTCCGAGGCTCCATCGAAGGTTGGAGGAAAGGCTTACATCAGGCGCTTTAGAACTTGGAATCGGGCTTTGGCTGCTTTTGCGGACCGAGTCAACGAGACCGCCGACAATGAAGAGCAGCAGAAATTAGAAGGGACTTCCGTCTCAGTTGTCTCTCCCTCCGCAGGTGATTCACGCCGTTCGTCTGGACGTTTGCCCGAAGATGCCAGAGACATAAGACTTGGTCTCCGATTTCACGTTTTGCATCGTGATCGCTTTAAATGCGTACTTTGCGGTGATCATCCAGCCCGTAACCCCGAGTGCGTTCTGCACGTGGACCACATGGTGCCATGGTCTAAGGGCGGCAAGACAGCAGAAGACAACCTGCGAACGTTGTGCGCCGTATGCAACGTAGGCCGTGGCAACCGATTTGTTGACTAGTGGCCTTGGACCGGGGCAGCTGACAACACTAAAGCGAATTCGGAGTGGTCATCGTTGCCACCCTCTCCGCCATCGCCCCTTGCTGCCTGCGCACCATGAGACTATTCACGCACACCTCAATGCGCCGGGATCCCTCATGACCGTTGACACCGAGGGCGCTATGGCAGGCGCCGCTCCGAAAATCTCCTTCGTTTCGCTCGGCTGCCCCAAGGCGCTGGTCGATAGCGAGCGGATCATCACGCGCCTGCGCGCCGAGGGCTACGAGCTGACCCGCGCGCACCAGGGCGCGGACCTCGTGGTGGTCAATACCTGCGGCTTCCTCGATAGCGCTAAGGCTGAGAGCTTGGCGGCCATTGGCGAGGCTATCCGCGACAATGGCCGCGTCATCGTCACCGGCTGCATGGGCGCCGAACCCGATCAGATCAGCGCTGTCCATCCAAGCGTTCTGGCGATTACTGGCCCCCAGCAATATGAGAGCGTGCTGCAGGCTGTCCACGCCGCAGCCCCGCCCAAGCACGATCCATTCCTGGATCTCGTGCCGGCCCAGGGCATTAAGCTCACGCCGCGCCACTACGCCTATTTGAAAATCTCAGAGGGCTGCAACAACCGCTGCAGCTTCTGCATCATCCCCAAGCTCCGTGGCGATCTCGTCTCGCGCCCGCTGGGTGAGGTGATGCGCGAGGCCGAAAAGCTGGTGGCCGCGGGCGTCAAAGAGCTCCTCGTCATCAGCCAGGATACTTCTGCCTATGGCGTCGATATCCGCTATGCCGAGAGCCAATGGCGCGACCGCACCTGGCGCACCAAGTTCATCGATCTTGCCCGCGCACTCGGCGAATTGGATGTCTGGGTGCGCATGCACTATGTCTACCCCTACCCCCATGTGGATGAAGTCATCCCCTTGATGGCCGAAGGAAAAATCCTCCCCTATATCGATATCCCCTTCCAGCATGCCCATCCCGATGTGCTCCGGCGCATGAAGCGCCCGGCGCATCAGGAAAAGACGGTGGAGCGCATCCAGCGCTGGCGCGAGATCGCACCCGACCTTACCATTCGCTCGACCTTCATTGTTGGCTTCCCCGGCGAAACTGAAGAAGAGTTCGAGACCCTGCTCGACTGGCTGGGTGAGGTTCAACTCGACCGCGTCGGCTGCTTCAAATATGAGCCGGTGAAGGGCGCGCCGGCCAATGATCTCGGTGAGGCCGTGGCGCCTGAGGTGATGGAGCGCCGTTGGCACCGCTTCATGAAGCGCCAGGCCGAGATTTCAGCCAAACGCCTGAAGCGCAAGGTTGGAACCCGCCAACAGGTCATCATCGATCAGGTCGGCCCCCAAGGCGCAACCGGACGCTCGAAAGGCGATGCACCGGAAATCGACGGCGCCGTCCACATCACCACCAAGCGCAAGCTCAGCGTCGGCGAACTCGTGACCGTCAAGATCGACCGCGCCGGGGATTACGACCTCTACGCCTCGCTATAAGCGAACCGGACCCGGCGCCTGCCGGGTCGCGCGCCTCACATATGGATGACCCGCCCATAGGCGTCCAAGACGCTCTCATGCATCATTTCCGAGAGCGTCGGATGCGGGAAGACCGTGTGCATGAGCTCTTCCTCGGTGGTCTCCAGCGTCATCGCCACCACATAGCCCTGGATGAGCTCGGTCACCTCGGCGCCGATCATGTGAGCGCCCAGGAGCTTTCCGGTCTTCGCATCGAAAATGGTCTTAATCAGGCCGTCGGGCTCGCCCAAGGCGATGGCCTTGCCATTACCAAGGAAGGGAAAGCGGCCGACTTTGATAGTGAAGCCCGCTTCCTTCGCTTTGGCTTCCGTCAGCCCGACGCTTGCCACTTGCGGGTGGCAATAGGTGCAGCCGGGGATCTTGGCCTTGTCCATGGCGTGGGTGTGCAGCCCCTTGATGGTCTCCACACAAATGACGCCCTCATGCTCGGCCTTGTGGGCAAGCATCGGCGGTCCCGCCACATCGCCAATGGCATAGATGCCGGCAACGCCGGTGCGACCGAGGCCATCAGTCACGACCGTGCCGCGCTCGATCTTCACGCCCAGCGCCTCAAGGCCGAGGTTTTCGACATTCCCCACCACGCCAACCGCTGAAATCAGCCGGTCCGCGGTGATCGTCGTGGTCCCGCCCTTCTCGTCTTCCAAAGTCGCGGTGACGCTATCGGCGCCCTTGGCAACCTTGGTCACTTTCGTGGAGGTGAGGATCTTGATCCCCTGCTTTTCAAAGCGCTTGCGGGCGAGCGCCGCGATTTCAGCGTCCTCCACCGGCATGATCTGGCCCATCACCTCAACCACAGTCACCTCGGCGCCCATGGTGCGGTAGAAGCTTGCGAATTCGATGCCGATTGCGCCAGACCCCATCACGATCAGGCTCTTGGGGAAGGTCGCGGGCACCATGGCCTCGAAATAGGTCCAGATCAGCTTCCCGTCGGGCTCAATGCCCGGTAGCACGCGGGGCCGCGCGCCGGTCGCAACGATAATGTGCTTAGCCGTATAGGTGCCGGCCGGCAGTGTGCCCTTCGGGACAGGGTTTTGCGGCTGAACGGCGGCCTTTTTCGGCGCGCTCACCACCACCGTGCCGACCTTGGGGATTGAGGCTTCGCCCCAAATCACATCGACCTTGTTCTTCTTCAGAAGATGGCCGACGCCTCCGTTCAACTGTGCGGAGACGCCTCGCGAGCGCTTCACGACCGCTGCCGGATCAAAGGTCATGGTGCCGTTCAGGGTGAGACCGTAGTCTTTGGCGTGCGTCGCGTAGTGATAAATCTCAGCCGAACGCAGCAGCGCCTTGGTCGGGATACAGCCCCAGTTCAGGCAAATGCCGCCCAGATGCTCGCGCTCTACGACAGCGGTCTTGAACCCCAGCTGTGCCGCCCGGATCGCGGTGACATAGCCGCCCGGTCCGCCGCCGATGATGATGATATCGTAAGCACTCATCGTCCCGTCCCCTGCCCCATCGACGTTTTA
>JBAWYY010000289.1:0-4102 GCA_037143285.1 Alphaproteobacteria bacterium
CTTTCGTGCGCGGCGTCACTGCTGCGGCGAGCTCTTCGAGATCGAGCATCGGTCCGCGATTACCCGTGCGCATGGGGAGATCGACCGCGCGGGCACCCTGCAGCCCCACCGCCGCCGGTGCATTGGGCCAGGCGGGCGAGGGGATGATCACCTCGTCACCGGGTCCCGCGACCATCGCCATGCACAGATGGATCGCATGCATGCCAGAGCCGGTCACGAGGAAGCGCTCGGACGACAATTCCCGGCCATAGAGCTTGGAGGCATAGCGCGCGAGCGCCTCGCGCAGATCGGGAATGCCGCGCTGCGAGGTGTAGAAGGTCTCGCCCGCGGCGAGCGACCGGGTCGCCGCCTCCATGATGAAGGGCGGTGTTGGCTGATCGCCTTCGCCGACCCAAAGCTGGATCACGCCCTCGACCTGCCGGGCATATTTGGCAAGCTCCACAATGCCGCTTGCGGGCGCGGAGGTGGTTTCAGGGCGCAGGCTTGAGAGCAAAGTCGACATGGAATCCCAGGTGTTAAGGGTGTTAGCGCCCATATAGGGCGGAACGCCTGAGATTTCCCATGAATTTGCGCCATGCTGAGATTGCAGAACGGAATGAGTTGATCAGGCCCCTTGACGCTCCTTTGCGGTCCCGCCAAAACCTTAACGATGGTTAAGGGGCGCTCTCAACGGACCGGGACATGGCGCGCGTGGCTTTCGGCCGCGCTCGTTTATATGGTCGCGGCCACGGGCCTCCTTGGGAGCGTGACCCAAGGCACGCGGGCTGAAGCCGCACTCTCCACCTTCGGCGTGCTCTGCGTTTCGGGCTTTGCGCAAGGGTCTGACGGCGCGCCCGCCCCCGTCACCCATCACGATACTCAGAACTGCATCCTCTGCGGCGCCGGCCAAACCGCACAGCTCGTTGAGCCCGTTGCCGTCGCCGATGTTGTGACCGAGCCCGCCCGCGCGCTCCGCGTCCTGCCCGAACACGCGGTCGAACTGACACCGCTTGGCACGAGAGCCGACCGCCCGCCCGCACACCCCTCGCGAGCACCCCCCATCCGTCTGTGAACGTTTGTCATCCGCCCTGGCCCTTCAACCGGCCGGGCAACGCTCACCTGTTACGGATTTGCTTCTCATGTCCCGTTTGCTTCCCGCTGCCGCCCTCGGCGTTGCGGCCTTGGCGTCGACGGCCACCTTCGGCCAAACGCCTGATGCCACCGAACTTGCCCCCATCGCAGTGACCGATACCCGCGCCAATGGCGCGCCCGGCGGCTCCTTGACCGCCCCTTCTGTCGAATCCCAGCGCCGAGAAGTGAACTCGACCGCAGGCTCAGTCGCTTTCATCGATGCCGAGACCTACCGCAACCGCTACGCCTCGACGCTTCGCGACGTGCTGGGCGATACGCCGGGCGTCTATGTTCAGAACCGCTACAGTCAGGAATTACGCCTCTCGGTGCGTGGCTCCGGCATCTCCCGCGCCTTCCACACCCGCGGCATCGAGATTCTCCAGGACGGCATTCCGACCAATCTCGCCGATGGCTCCGGCGATTTCTATCAAATCGACCCGCTCGCTGCCCGTTCCATCGAGGTCTATCGCGGCGGCAATGCCCTGGCCTTCGGGTCCTCAACCCTCGGCGGTGCCATCAATGCGGTGAGCCCGACCGCCTATACAGCCACGAGCCCGAACCAGTTTCGCCTCGATGTCGGTTCCTACGGCACCATTCGCGGTCACGGCCAGGTGTCGCGCGTCATCGGCCCCTGGGACTTCTACATTGCGGGCACTGTCACCCATTCCGATGGCTGGCGCGCCCACGAGCAGCAGTCGCTGAAGCAGTTCAACGCCAATGTCGGCTATCGCTTTAACGAGCGGGTGGAGACGCGCTTCTTCTTCGGCGTCTATCACACCGACGTTAAATTGCCGGGCGCGCTGAACTTCAGCGATACCTTCAATCGGCCGCGCACGGCGTCTGCTGCAGCGCTCACCGGCGATCAGGCCCGCAACACCCATGTGGAGCGCTTCGCCAACCGCACCACCTTCGCCTTCGATTTCGGCCGCTTGGACATCGACAGCTGGGCGATCCACAAATCGCTCTATCACCCGATCTTCCAGGTGATCGACCAGGACGGCTGGACCTATGGTCTCGCTCCACGCTTCACCGGCTCGTTCCAGCTCGGCGGCTTCCGCAATGATGTGGTGGCCGGCGGGCGGTTCTTCGGCGGCAGCAATGGCACTCAGCAATATATCAACATCAACGGCGCGCGCGGGGCGTTGACCGTCGATGGCCGCCAAACCGCGACGAACATTGAAGGTTATGCCGAGAACCGCTTCTTCTTCCTGCCGCAGGTCGCGCTCACCACCGGCTTCAAGGCCTTCGCTTCAGAGCGCAATTATTCCGCTCGCGGCGGCCTTCTCGGCAATCCCTTGCCCGTCAATGCCAAGACCAATTATTCCGGCATCAATCCGCGCGTCGGCCTTCTCTACGAGCCCGTGCGCGATGTGCAGGTCTTCGCCAATGTGACCCGCAGCACCGACCTGCCTGACTTCTCCGACCTCACTCAGACAGTTGGCGCGACCAACACCTTTGTGCCGCTCCGCGCGCAGGACGCCTGGACCTTTGAAGCGGGATCACGCGGCCGCCATGGCCGCTTCAGCTGGGATCTCACCGCCTATCGCGCGGAAGCCCGCAACCAGCTCCTGCAGTTCTCGGTCAATCCCTCGATCCCCGCCTCCAGCTTCAATGCGGCACGTACGACCTTGCAGGGGCTGGAGCTCGGCGGCAGCTTCGATCTCGCGACCGATCTGACCGGCAATGGCGATCGTCTCACCCTTCGCCAGGTGTGGACCCACAACGACTTCCGCTTCGTCAATGACGTCCAATACCGCAACAACCGCATTGCCGGTGTGCCGCAGCATGTGCTGCGGACCGCAGTGACCTATGTCCATCCCGCAGGCTTCTCGATCACGCCGTCGGTGGATTGGGTGCCGGGGGGTGGTTACGTCGACTTCGCCAACACCTTCCGCGTGCCGGGCTATGCGACCATTGGCCTCAGTGCGAGTGCAAAACTGCCGAACGGTGGCGAACTGTTCTTTGAGGGCCGCAACCTCACGGATCGGCGCTACATCAGCGATTTCGCCACAGTGCAGACCTATACGGCCGGCTATGCCTCCTTCTATCCGGGACAGGGGCGCAGCGTTTATGGTGGGGCCCGCATCTCGTTTTGAGGATAGAAGCTCACCATGGGTGCGGCGCTCGCCAAAGGCTGGAACGATCACGACGGCGCGGACGGGGACCTGCCCCTGTCCGCTCGCGTGATCGTGCCCGCCCGGGAGCCGGGTGAAGCCGCTGTCATCGCCTTCCCGCCGATTGTCGCGCTCGCCCCCGCTTCGGTCGAAGCGGCAAACGACCTTGCGCCGGTCATTGAGGTCTCAGCGCCGCTGACCCCGCACAGAGCGCCAACCAAAGGGTTCGTGGTGCGGCTCGCGGCGGTGGCCGCCTCGATCCTCATTCATGGCGGCTTCGTGCTGTTCATGGCGTCCTTCGCAGCCCAAAGCCCGGGCTTGCAGGACGAGCCCTCTGTCGACGTGGAACTCGTGACGCTCGACGCCTCGCCCTCAAGCGCTGAGGAGCAGGAGGCCCCGCCTGCGCCGCCCGCACCGCCCGTACAAAAGGCGGAGGAGACCCCTAAGCCGCCCGAGCGGGTTGACCCGCCGCCGCCGGTCGCCGAGGCGCCCCCGCCCGAACCCATCATCCAACCGCCGCCGCAGGTTGCGGAGGCGCCCCCGCCGCCGCGCATCATTGAGCCGCAGCCCGCGCCCGAGCTTGTGCTTGAACCGCCGCCCGACGTCGCCTTGGTCGTGCCGGCCGAGCTTGTGCCGCCGCCCCAGCCGGCCGTAACCCCGCCGCCTGTGGTGACCCCGCCACCCCCGCGCCAACAGGCGCGCCCGCAAGTAGCCCCGCCCCCGGAGCCTGTTCGCCCAAGACGCGAAACACCACGCGAAACGCCCCGCGAAACGCCGCGCGTCGCGGAAACACCGGCGCGGCCAAGCCCCGCGCGACCGGCACCCGCCATCGGCGCGGATCAGCGTGGGTCGAACGCCCGTACCTCAACGCCACCCGC
>JBAWYY010000290.1:0-4096 GCA_037143285.1 Alphaproteobacteria bacterium
GGCGCAGCTGCTGGAGCGGGTGGCGGGGCCCGAGATCATGCAGGGCTTCCAGCAGATGCTCCCAGAGCCCGGCATGGGCGAGGCGGCGGAAATGCCGCGCGACGGTGCCGGCCGGGCCGTAGCCTTCGGGCAATTCGCGCCAGGGCGCGTCGGTGGAGAGCAGGAAGAGGATGGCGTTCATCCGCTGCCGCAGATCCACGACCTTGCGGCCGGCGGGGCCGGCCTTCTGCGCGAGCACATAGGGGCGCAAAGCGTCCCATTGGCGGTCGGAGAGGGCGGTGAAGGGGACGCGCTGTTTCATCCTAGGAAAATAAGCGCATTCCAGGATATGATTCAAGGAAATTCCACGGATGAGGGGGCGCGGGGGAACGCGTTCCCCCGCCCTGCTTCTAGATTTCCAGGAGGAAGCTTTCGCCCACCCCCGGCACCCGGAAATCCTGCGCCCCCCGCGCCGCATGCAGCCGCCGCGCCGGTTCGTCGATCGCTTCCTGCGTCAGCTTGAACGTCCCGAAATGCATCCCGAGCGCGGTGCGCGCGCGCAGCTGCGCCTGGGCTTCCACCGCCTGTTCGGGCGTCATGTGGACGGCCTGCATGAACCAGGTGGGTTCATAGGCGCCGATCGGGATGAGCCCCACGCCGAAGCCGCCGAAGCTGCGGCCGATCACGTCCAGATGCCCACCCGCCGCCGTGTCGCCCACGAAGAGGAAGCGCCCGCCGGCGGCCGCTTCCACGGCGAAGCCGCCCCAGAGCGAGCGGGCCCGGTCGCGGATGCCGCGGGCGGAGAAGTGGCGCATCGGCACATAGGTGGCGCGGTGCCCGCCGGGGAGCGGCGCCGCCTCGCCCCAGTTCAGCTCGACGGCGCCGGGGATGCCGGCCCTGGCCAGGAATTCGCCATGGCCGAGGCCGGTCAGCAGGCGGGGCTGAAAGCGCGCATGGATCGCGCGCAGGCTCGGCAGGTCCATGTGGTCGTAATGGCCGTGGCTGACGAGGACCACATCGATCTTGGGCAGGTCCTCTTTCGCGATCCCCGGCGGGTTCACCCGCTTCGGCCCGGCAAAGCTCACCGGCGACATGCGCTCGGCATAGACGGGGTCCAACAGGATGTTCAGCCCGCGCGTCTGCACGAGCATGCTGGCATGGCCGATGGAGGTGACCTTGAGTTCGCCCGCACCCGTCACACGCGCCGGCGGCTTGGCCATCTGGTCGAGCGGCCAGCTCGCGGGCCAGGTCGACTTTGGGTCGCCGCCAAATTGCCAGCGCAGGAGGTCGGTAAAGGGCTTCGGCGCGCTGCCGTGACTGTCGAAGAACCGAACGCCGTCGAAATGGTCGGAAACCGGACCGGAATAATAGGGATTGCGCGACACAGCGTGGGCAGCCTTTGCTCCGCCAAGGATGGGAATGGCGGCAAGCGCCGCGATGACGCGCCGACGGGTGAATAAGGCCACGAGGGGTGTCCTGTTCTCTGCCTCATCCCCCCGTCATAGGCGGGAAGAAGGCAATTTCGGTCGCACCGGCAAGAGGCGTGTCCGGCTTCACATGCACGCGATCAATGGCCGCCCGGATCACTTTCGGGTTGTCGAAGGCGTGGGCATATTCCTCGCCAAGGGTGATCAAATGGGCCACCAGATCAGCCACCGTGATGACCTCAGCGGGGATATCGAGGGTCTCCTCGGCCTTGCCGATGCGCTCGCGCACCCAGGCGAAATAAAGAAGCTTCACGCCTCATCCTCATCGATCAAATGGGTCACGCCCGCCCGGAAATAGTCATAGCCGGTGTAAAGCGTCAAAAGAGCGGCAAGCCAAAGCAGTATGACGCCGGTCATGGTCACATAGGGGATCAGTTTATCGCCGGCAGGGCCCGCAATGAGAAAGCCGACCGCGATCAACTGCAACGACGTCTTCCACTTCGCAAGCTGCGTCACAGGCACGGAGACGCGCAGCTCAGCGAGAAATTCGCGTAAGCCCGAGACGAGAATCTCGCGCGCGAGAATGACGCAAGCCGCAAGCAGGGACCAGCCGCGGATCGTCTCATCGGCCGCCAGCATCAAGAGCACAACGCCGACCAAGAGTTTATCGGCAATGGGATCGAGCATGCGGCCGATGGCCGAGTGCTGGTCCCAGGCGCGCGCCAAATAGCCGTCGAAATAATCGGTAATGGCGGCGACCACGAAGATCGCGAAGGCAACCCAGCGCAGCCAGAGCCCCGCCTCGATGATGATTTGACCGTAGAGACAGGCAACCACGGCCGGCACGGCCAGCACGCGGCCATAGGTCAGAAGGTTCGGCAGGCTCCAAGGCCGGCCTCGCACATGGTGGGGGGCGTCCAAGCTCATAGCCTTTTGATGGACGACCGCGGCGGCTTGGTCAATCGGCGTTAGCATGCCGCGTTTTCCGTGCGTTAACCATTCTCGGTGTTCTATCGGGCTTCACCGCGCGCCCCGCTTTGGCGCTGGTCACGTCCGAAAGGTTCGTCTCGTGTCTCGTTCGATCCTGTTTGCGCTCGCATTCGCCACATCTGCAGCCGTCGCCATGGCGATGCCCGCTCAAGCTGCAGAAACTGCATCGGGCCGCTACGAGATTTCCATTGGCGGTCTCCAGCTGGGCGTTGCCGGTTTAGAAGGGCGTCTGTCCAACGACAGCTACGAAACAACCATTTCCGTTCGCCTCTCCGGCATTTCCAAGCTCGTCGCCTCCGGGCGTGGCCACGCCAGCGCCCAAGGCCGCTTTGTTGCCGGTCGCGCCGTGCCTACGAGCTATTCTCTCGACCTCACCACGACGCAACAAAGCGACGTCATCCGCATGGCCATGGCCGGCGGCAACATTCGCACGCTCAGCGTGGAACCGGAGCGGCCGCCGGCGCCCGACGCCGTACCGCTCACCATGGGCCATCGCCAAGGCGTGATCGATCCCTTGGCTGGCGCCTTGTTCTTCGCCTCCGCTCAGGGCCTGACGCCCGATGCCTGCGCGCGCACCTTCCCCGTTTTCGACGGCCGTCAGCGTTACGACCTGTCGTTCTCGTTCTCGCGCATGGATACGATGAAGGTCACCGGCTATGACGGTCCGGTCATCGTCTGTCAGGCACGCTACAAGCCGATCGCGGGCCATCGCCCGGCCGCAACCGCCGAGATGGAACGCAATCGCGATATGGAACTGTCGCTCGCCCCCGTCGCCGGCACGCGGGTTCTGGTGCCTGCCCGCATTTCCATCCGCACCCCCATGGGGATCGCGCTGATCGAAGCGACCCGCTTGGAACTCGGCGCCCCCTCGGCTACCGCCACCGTGCGGCGCTGAGCGCACAACGCCTCCCCCCTCCGGCGGGCTACCAAGCCTGACGCCAAGTGATTATCTTCAGGCCCTCAGATTAATCCGAGGAGCCTGTCATGACCGCTGCCATCGTCGGCTGGAGCCACACCCCCTTCGGCAAGCATGAGACCGAGACGGTGGAAAGCCTGATCGTGCGCGTGGTCAATGACGCGCTCGCCGATGCCGGCATTGGTGCGGGCGATGTCGACGAGATCCTGCTCGGCCATTTCAACGCGGGCTTCAGCCCGCAGGACTTCACCGCCTCCCTCGTGCTTCAGGCCGACCCGCGCTTGCGGTTCAAACCGGCGACCCGGGTTGAGAATGCCTGCGCCACGGGCTCGGCCGCCGTCCATCAGGCGGTGCGCGCCATCAAGGCCGGCGACGCGCGCATCGTGCTGGTGGTGGGCGTTGAGCAGATGACTCGCACGCCCAGCGCCGAAATCGGTCGCAACCTCCTGCGCGCCTCGTACCTGCCCGAAGATGGCGACACGCCCGGCGGCTTTGCCGGCGTCTTCGGCAAGATCGCAGGCGCCTATTTCCAGCGCCATGGCGACCAATCCGATGCGCTCGCGACCATTGCCGCCAAGAACCACAAGAACGGCGTCGAGAACCCCTATGCGCAAATGCGCAAGGACTTCGGCTTTGAGTTCTGCCGCAATGAGAGCGAAAAGAACCCGTTCGTTGCAGGCCCGCTGAAGCGCACGGATTGCTCGCTGGTCTCCGATGGGGCGGCCGCGCTCGTCATCACGGATGTGAAAACGGCGCTGCGCATGAACAAGGCCGTCGCCTTCCG
>JBAWYY010000291.1:0-4081 GCA_037143285.1 Alphaproteobacteria bacterium
CCGATGGACCGGCTTCAGCCCGTCCCGGGCATCGGGCAAGGCGCGGCCCATGATGGTGGAGAGCGCATAGGCGAGATAGCGCTCTTCCAGCGCGTCACGCAGATTAATGGTCTCGACCCCGTCGCCCGGTGGCTCACCGGGGGGGATAACGCGCTCGCCCATAGGGAGATGCTCCCGCGAATCGATGGTTCAGATCACGAGAACCTACGACCTTGTGGCGCCGCAACAAAGCGCTCTCAAGGCAAACGATCGCGCACCGCACCACGAAGCGCATTGGGAAGGCGATCCTCTGGGACCTCAATTGTCTTTGATCCCTCGGCACCCTCACGCGTTATTCGGTAGGAAAAGCGATCGGCGCCTTGGGCTGCGGGCAAACGTCCCTTGTGCGCGAAGAGTTCATCGACGGACTTGCGGTCCGCCGGCGTTAACAATTCCTCGTCGATCTCGCCGGACGCGGGCAGGTTGGCAAAGCCCCCGCGCCTTTCGATGCGTAACCGCGACATTGCAAACCCCAGGTTTCCCATCAGCAGTTCTTGTCGCACGCCTTGACGGTTCCCGCCATGCGCTTTCGACGTCAGAGCACGCCAACGCCCTTCCAACCGGCCTTCACCTGAGCTGCAATCGTCGGCTTGGTCGGAAACAATGTTTGAGCGGACGCGACGGTCAAGGTCGCAAAGGCCTTGATCTTCATCGACTTCTTTGCCTTTGGGCTGGTGAGTGCCGCATACCAGATTTTGCCTGCGACTTCCCAGCTCTTGCCGCCGAGAGACATGGCGATGGAATGGAACGCCTTGTTTGGAATGCCGCTATTGGTATGCACGTCGCCACCTTGCTCATAATTGGACATGTGGCTTGGCTGAGGCGACAAGCAATGGGCCGCACCGGGATTGGCCATATCGCGCAAGCATTTGTAATTCCTAGCCTTTGCAGCGGGCCCCATGATATCCGCACCAATGAGCCAATCCGCCTTGGTGACATCCTGCTTTGCGCGCCATTGGCGGAACATCGACCCGAAGACATCGGACATGCTCTCGTTCAGCGCCCCGGGCTCGTCGCGGTAAATGAGGCCGGCGGTGTTTTGTGTCACGCCATGGGTCAATTCATGGCCGAGCACATCGTCCGACGCAGTGAAGTCGAGGAAGATCTGGCCGTCGCCGTCGCCATAGACCATTTGGCCGCCGGTCCAGAACGCATTGTTATAGCCAACGCCATAATGGACCGATGACAGGAGTGTCATGCCTCGTCCGTCAATGGAATTGCGACCAAAAACAGTCTGGTAGAAAGCGATGAGGTCCGTTGTCACGGCGAAGGTGCGCTTGATCGTCGCGTCAGCCGAAGTGCCCGGATTGCTCACCGGTGTGCCCGGCAAAGACGACGATTGCCCACAGTCATAGACTGTAATGCTCGGCGTTGCTGCGAGTGCGGTTGCAGCAAAAGCTGCAGTCGGCGCAACCAGAGCGGCATGGGAAGCGCGAAGCTTCCTCAGGCTTTGGTCCAATTCGATGGTGTCTGCGAAGGCCCGCCGCG
Source organism: Alphaproteobacteria bacterium (assembly GCA_037143285.1). GTDB lineage: Bacteria > Pseudomonadota > Alphaproteobacteria > Rhizobiales > Phreatobacteraceae > Phreatobacter. The sequence goes on from JBAWYY010000291.1 coordinate 1,528, forward strand.
CGTTCAATTCAATCTTGGTGTCGTGCGACAGTTTCTCTAGGACGCTTGATGGGATGATGTGACACTGGCAACCGAACTGCATGGCTTCCTCCCGTCTTTGTCAAAATACGAGCGGTCGCTTGTGCTCGCTATGGGAGCTTATTGTTCTTTTACAACCCCATTCTACTTTGCGCTACTACCTACTTTTGTCCAATCCCACCAACTGCGAGAAGGTTCGCCTCGCGTCGCCAAGAGCGATGCCCCGCGGCTCGAAAATTCGGTGATCAAGAAAATACCCTGTCAATTCAAAAGCATCCGCAACATCGCCGGACGTCACGGGGCCACTACCCGTTAGAAACAGGGGTAGCCGAAACAGCTTATCTGCCCAGGGAGCGCCAGCCTCACGACAAACAGCTCGTCCTGACTTTGGCGATACATAAATCAGGTCGTCCGTCGCGCCGGTTGCAGCACATTCCGTGAGATCGAGGCCAAAGCCCAGATCTTGGAGAACCTCCAACTCAAATCGCACCATAAGGGGGGCCGCAATCGTGGCGTCGGGCAAGGCGTCCGCGATCATCAAGATCGCCTCATAAAGCCCTTGATGGGGTTCCCGCTCCGGCATCAGCCGGGCAAGCGTTGCGAGATGAGTGAGGCCTGCGAGGCCGATGCGGCTTTCCATTAATCGAGCCGCGCGGGAGACCGTGCCTTCGACCACGAAGGCGCCGAGATGCTCGTCCAGTCGTGCGTTCCATGTGGCATGGACCGAATTTCCCGGCTGCAGCAAGGGCTGCAGGCGGCGTGAGCGGCCACCGCGCACAAGACCGAGATGGCGACCGTGTTCCCGGGTAAAAAGCTCCAGAACGACACTGGACTCGCCGTGGTTGCGAGTGCCGAGAACGATGCCGTCATCGATCCATTGCATCGGGTCGATCAGTAATCGGACAGTTTCATGTCCCGCGAATAGGTGACGTCTTCGACCTCTTTGACGATCGCCTGACAGCAGATGACGCTGCCTTTGATGGGATCGAAAGTCACCGTCGGCGAGCCATAGAGTTGCCAGCCCTTGTTGAGCGCTTCGGTCACCCGATGGCAAAAGGATGCGTCATCGGGCCCAGTGAGCGTGCGGTAAAGGGTGGTCGTCTTCTTCGACGAGATCGCGTTCAGCATGGTGGGCCTCCTCATCCTTCGCATGGTAGCTACTTAGCTGCGCCCCTTGGGAAACTCCAACCCCATCTGTTCGTAGCGCTCGGGCTCATCAATCCAGTTTTCGCGCACACGTACGGTCAGGAACAGATGAACGGGGGTTTCAAACAAGCGCGATAGTTCCTCGCGCGACCCCTTCGAAATAGCTTTGATCGTCTCGCCGCCACGACCGAGAACGATCTTCTTCTGCCCCTCGCGCACCACGACAATGGTCTGCTCGATACGGACCGAACCATCCTTGCGCCCTTCATAGCGTTCGGTTTCAACGGTCGACTCATAGGGCAGTTCATCGTGCAGGCGCTCGAAAATCTTCTCGCGAGTGATCTCGGATGCAAGCATGCGTGCCGGCAAATCAGAAATCTCGTCGGCGGGATAATGCCAAGGGCCTTCCGGGGAAACGGCGGCGAGATGACGCGCGACGTCTTCGATTCCTGAACCGGTCAAGCCTGAGACCATGAAGGTCTTTTCGAAATGGGCGGCAGCACCAAGATCGGCCGCAAGCTTCAAAAGCGTCGGCGGATCGACCAAATCCACCTTGGTGAGCACCAAGTCCTTCGGACGCTTCATGTCGTTTAGCTGCGACAGTATCGTGTCGAGCCTCTCATCCCGTCCGCGCTTGGCATCGACCAGCAAAAGCACACGATCAGCATCGGCGGCACCGCTCCACGCTGCCCCCACCATCGCGCGATCAAGCCGCCGTTTGGGTGCAAAAAGGCCGGGCGTATCGATCAGAACGATCTGGGCGCTCTCGCGCATGAGAATGCCGCGAACAAGCGCGCGGGTGGTCTGAACCTTGTGGCTGACGATCGTGACCTTGGCGCCGACAAGCGCATTGACGAGCGTCGATTTGCCGGCATTAGGCGCCCCAACAAGCGCGATAAAGCCACAACGGGTCGGAGTTTCGGTCAACGCATCACTCCGGCATTAAGGGGTTGGACTGTCCGAATAGGCTCGGTCCGTTCGCATCTAAGGGATCGGCACTCCACACTCCCTGCTGCCTCAACATAAGGGTTGCGGCTGCCACTTCAGCATCACGCTTGGATCGCCCCTGTGCAGACATCTCGCCCAAGCCCGGGACTAACACTGCAATTGTAAACAACGGTTGGTGATCCGGCCCACTGCGATCAACCACGCTATAGGTCGGCGTTGGAAGGCCTCGCCCTTGCGCCCATTCCTGCAAAAGGCTCTTGGCATCGCGCCGGTCAGCTTGCGCAAGCGTCAAAAGCGGACGCCAATGACGCTCAACGACAGCTCGCGACGCTTCCCAGCCGCCGTCCCGGTGAATGGCACCAATCACAGCCTCGCAGAGGTCCGCGAGGACTCCAGCGCGCTTGCCAACCCCGGTCTTTGCCTCCGATGAACCGACCCGTAC
>JBAWYY010000292.1:0-4049 GCA_037143285.1 Alphaproteobacteria bacterium
ATAGATTTGATGGACCATGGCGGAGATCGTGCCGTCCCCTTCCCCCAATCGACGCAGAATCGCCGCTTCCCGCTGCAAGCGATGATGGGCCAAGGCTCGCATGAAGCGCGGCGGATCCTTCACCGGCCCACCATGGCCCGGCCAAAAGATCGCCTCGTCGCGCCGGCGCAACTTCTCCAGCGAGTTCATATAGTCGCCCATGGAGCCGTCAGGCGGGGCAACCACAGTGGTCGACCAGGCCATGACATGGTCGCCAGAAAAGAGCGCGTTCTCTTCTTTTAGTGCGAAAGCCATGTGGTTGGCGCAATGGCCGGGCGTGAAGACCCCCTCAATCGTCCAACCCGGCCCCGACACCACCTCTCCGTCTCGCAGCATCACATCGGGGGTGAAAGCCATGTCGCCAGAGGCATCGAGCACACTGGTCTCACCGCTTGGCAAGCTGCGGGCAGCACGATGGACACCTTCGGCATAAACAGGCGCGCCTGTAGCCGCCTTCAGCGCACCGACGAGGGGCGAGTGATCGCGATGGGTATGGGTGACGAGGATCGCCGCAACGGTTTCGCCGGCAATAGCTTCCAACAGCGTTGTGAGGTGCAGCGGCTCTTCGGGTCCCGGATCAATGATCGCGACTGTGCCGCGTCCGACGATATAGGTCGCAGTTCCGGTAAAGGTGAAGGGTCCGGGATTGGGCGAAATCACTCGGCGTATCAGCGGTGTCAGGGCCACCACATCGCCCGGTTCAGCATCCATCACGCGCTCAAACGGAATTTCATCGGCCATCCACACCCCCCTACCTCATCTGCCGGACGACCCGCTTGCAGGAGCCTTGTCCGACTGCAAATAAGCATATCAGCCCATCACGAAGTCAGAGGCTGCACAAGGCCTTTGGATACCACTCACACGGAGCCCACATGACTGGAACCCTCGCCGCAACCTTTTGGCCGTCCCACCGCACTGCGTCTTCCTCGCTCTCGGCGGCGACGCGCAACGTCATTCTAGTGATCGCTGGCGCCTGCCTCATCACGCTGGGCGCCAAGATTCAGGTGCCATTCTGGCCCGTGCCTCTGACCCTGCAGATCCTCGCAGTATCCGTGATCGCCGCCGCCTATGGCCTGCGCCTCGGCCTTCTGACGGTCGCCCTTTATCTCGGCGCAGGCGCCATGGGCCTGCCGGTTTTTGCAGGCGCGCTTGCAGGTCCGGCCGCGCTGATCGGCCCAACCGCAGGCTTCCTCGCAGGCTTTCTCGTGATGGCAGCGATCATCGGCGCCGCTGCCGATCGTGGCCTTGATCGCAGCTTCGCAAGCCTTATCGGCATCATGGCGATTGCCAATGTAATTGTGTTCATTCCCGGCCTTCTTTGGCTCGGCACCTGGACCGGCTACGGCGCAAAGCTCCTCGAAACCGGTTTTTCGCCCTTCATTGTCGGGACGGCGGTGAAGACGCTTTTGGGCGCGGCGATCATGCCGGCCGCTTGGGCAATTTTGAACCGTCTGCGGGGCTAAAGCTCGCTACACACCTCAGCTTTGGTTTGTTATTGCCGCCGCCCGCTCACATTTTCGTGCGCGGCGGCGGTGATCTTTTGGGACAACCCCACCGTAATAACGACGAAAATTGATCGTTTTGGGCCTCGGACCAGCGGTCGGGCGGCTCCCTTCAGGGCGGTGATGTGTTCGCCACCCTTCCGCCATGAAGTCGAGTATTTATATCTCAGTGTCGTGCGTTTGTTCGACGGCACGGATGAATGGGTCGCCTGGGCTTTAGGGACAGGAGGCTCGCGCTCGCCGGATGGTCCGGGAGCAATGATCATGGAGGGCCACATGGCTCACTACGCTGCTCTTCCCGTTATTTCAGCGGAAGCGGGGCTTTCTCGGTATCTCGATGAGATCCGCAAGTTCCCGATGCTTCAGCCTCAGGAAGAATATATGCTCGCTAAGAGCTGGCGCGAACACGGCGACAGCCAAGCGGCTCACCGACTTGTAACCTCACATTTGCGCCTCGTGGCAAAGATCGCCATGGGCTATCGCGGCTATGGCCTGCCGATGGGTGAGGTCGTGTCCGAAGGCAATGTCGGCCTCATGCAGGCGGTCAAGCGGTTCGAGCCCGAAAAGGGCTTCCGGCTCGCCACCTATGCCATGTGGTGGATCAAGGCGGCGATCCAGGAATATATCCTGCGGTCTTGGTCGCTCGTAAAAATGGGCACTACCGCCAACCAGAAAAAGCTGTTCTTCAATCTGCGCAAATCGAAAAGCTCAATCTCAGCGCTTGAGGACGGCGATCTACGCCCCGATCAGGTCAAGGTGATCGCGACCAAGCTCGGGGTTGAAGAACGCGACGTTATCGACATGAATCGGCGCCTATCGGGCGATGCCTCGCTCAACGCGCCCTTCCGTGAAGATGGCGACGGCGAATGGCAGGATTGGCTGAAGGACGATTCCGACAGCCAAGAATCGGTCATGGTCCGCAGTGAAGAGGCTGACAACCGCCACAAAGCGCTCACCCGAGCCCTGTCTGTGCTGAATGAGCGCGAGCGCATCATCTTCGAGGAACGTCGCCTGAAGGACGATCCGATCACGCTTGAGGAACTTGCCGAACGTTTCGGGGTGTCTCGCGAGCGAGTGCGGCAGATCGAGGTGCGCGCTTTTGAGAAGGTGCAGGCTGCTGTCGTGCAGTCGGTGCGCGAGATCGAGGAACCGAGAGCGCTGGCCGCGCCGGCGTCGTGATCCAAGCCTGGTCTTTGAAAACGATTTGAAAAGCGGGGGTTTAACGACCTCCGCTTTTTCATTGGATCATCTCGATGCGTTGCACAGCGCTTACAATCACGCCCCTGGGCTCATTGCCCCCAGGCGGTCAAAGCCTCGTCAAAAGACCGCTCACCGATAGCGCCTTTCTCAAGCGTCAGAATCGCGCGGCGACCATTGTCGAACCGAATCGGCAAATCGATGAAGGTGCGCTGCCGCAGCGCCTGAACATTGGTCGTCCGATCGGATTCGAAGCTCGATAATCCGACGAAGAAGAACCCATTGGTGATGCGGACGGCTTGGCCGATCAGCGGCACGCCTCGCGCCTGCTCGGCACTCTTCATGAGAACACCAGGCATTTCGGCGACGCCGCCGTAAACGAAATCGCGCGGCAACACGAAGAAAACCTCGATCGTGTGGCTTGCCGGCAAGGTCTGGTCGAGATTGCGCCTGATGGTGATGGTTGCAGCAAGACGACGCTCTGGCACTTGGATATCACCGATCAGCGCGAGATCCGGGGGCTGCCCCGGGCCGACGCTCACAGTCTGCGTACGCCAAACGACCGTACCGGTCAGCAAATTGCCGCTGTCGCTGCCCGGCGTCTCCTCAAACAAGGCGGCGCGCTGTGCAATGGGAATGGGCAATCCGGCTTGGCCCGCAGGGGGCGCCACGGTGGAGGGCGTTGGAGATGATTGCGGAGGCGGAGCAGCAACAACGGGCGGCGGTGCCGTCACGGGCGCCGGATTGGCTGAAGGGCTTGGCCCATCTGTGGCAACCCGCGGGCTATCGCCGCCGACGCGGTCGTCGTTCTTTGGCCGTTCCGTAGCAGGCACTGGCGGCGTAACCGGCGTTGGCGCCGGCTCCGCAATGCGAGGAGCCTCAGACTTCGGTCCCATATTGGCGAAGTACCAACCAGCCGCACTTCCGCCACCGAGAAGCACCACGGCAACAAGTGTCACGACGATCCAACCGCGGCCCTTGCGGGGCGGCTCAATCGCGTCCTCTGCCCCAATCGCAGAGATTCGTGGGCGGATCGGGTCGCTCGGCTCGGTCGTAGCACTTGCGGTAGGCGTAGACGGTCCCCGTGCGGCCTCAACCACCGAGGCAATGATCGGCGCGCGGAGCGGCGCCTCGACCGCAGGTTCCACACGATCAGGAGCAGCGACAGGCTCTGGGGTAGTTGAGTTTAAAGCCTCAGCCGCGGCACGCTTGGTTTCCGCAGTGGCCCCGCCCAGCGCCTCGGCGGCGGTTGCCGCGTCGTGCACGGTCTTCGCACCGCTGATCGAGACGGGCTCCACCTTCGGCGGGGGG
>JBAWYY010000293.1:0-4045 GCA_037143285.1 Alphaproteobacteria bacterium
CCTGCATGATGGCGCGGGCACCGGGGTAGTTATCGAAAGTTTCCTTGCGATAAATCGCATTGGCGGGCGGCCCGGTCATCATACCGGCAGCCGAATAAACCGGACCTGAGGGCAGGCGGAACTTGTCCTTGTCCCAGGGCTTCACCGGGTCGACGCCGGCCTTCAGGCGGGCTTTCGCCGCCTCAATCAGCTGATCGGCCGGGACCACATCATCCACGAGACCCATGGCCTTGGCGCGGTCGAGCTTGATGGTGTCGCCCTTGAGCAGCATCTGCAGCGCGTCTTGGGTCGGGATCATGCGCGGAATGCGCTGCGTGCCGCCGGCGCCGGGGAACAGGCCGACTTTCACTTCCGGAAGGCCAACGCCGCCCTTAGGGTTCGCCGCCGCGATGCGGGCATGGGAGGCGAGCGCGATCTCAAAGCCGCCGCCAAGGGCGAGGCCAGTCAAGGCCGCGACCCAGGGCTTACCGCAGGTCTCAAGCTTGCGCAGCACGACCGAGAACGAGCGGGTGTCCTCGAAGAACTCGGCCATGGCGGCCTTCTCGCCCTTCAGCTTAACGTTCGCCACATAGGAGCGACCGGTCTTGTCGAGCATGGTGAGATCAGCGCCCGCGCAGAAGGAGTCCTTCCCCGAGGTGATGATGACGCCTTTCACCGCCGCATCGGTTTTGACATGCTCGATGACATCCAGAATGTCCTGGCCGACCGAGGTGTCGATGACATTCATCGACCGGTCTTTCATGTCCCAGACCAGGAGAACGATGCCGTCCTCATCGAGCGAATAGGTGAAATTGTTGAGTTTCATGGCTGAAGGCTCCAAGCCGGCCTCTCGGGTGAGAGGGTGGCCGCCTCGTGCGGCCGAAGAGGGAAACCGACATGATGTGCCGGCAAAGGATTTTGCGATCGCCCGCGACACCCCCGCCCGAGGGCGGGGGCCGCGAGAGGAATTAGACGCGCTCGATGATGGTCGCCGTGCCCATGCCGGCACCAATGCAAAGCGTGACGAGGGCGGTTTGCTTGCCCGTGCGCTCCAATTCATCGAGCACAGTGCCGAGGATCATGGCGCCGGTTGCGCCTAAGGGGTGGCCCATGGCGATGGCGCCGCCGCAGACATTGATCTTGTCGTGGGCGATGTCGAAATGCTGCATGTAGCGCAGCACGACGGAAGCAAAGGCCTCGTTCAGCTCGAACAGGTCGATGTCGGAAACCTTCATCTTCGCCTTCTTCAGCAGCTTCTCGGTCACATCCACCGGACCGGTCAGCATGATGGAGGGCTCGGAGCCGATATTGGCGAAGGCGCGGATACGAGCGCGGGGTTTGAGGCCTGCGGCCTTGCCGGCATCCTTATTGCCGATGAGGATCGCGGCGGCACCATCGACGATGCCGGAGGAATTGCCGGCGTGGTGGACGTGGGTGACGCCTTCGATCTCAGGGTAGCGCTGCTGCGCCACCGCATCAAAGCCGCCGGCCTCGCCCATCATCACGAAGGACGGCTTCAAGGCGCCGAGCGACTGCATGGTGGTCTCGCGGCGCATGTGCTCGTCGCGATCAAGGATGGTGAGGCCGTTGATGTCCAACACCGGCGCGATGGATTTGGCAAAGCGGCCCTCGTCCCAAGAGCGCGCGGCGCGCTTCTGGCTTTCCACCGAATAGGCGTCCACGTCGTCGCGCGAGAAGCCATATTTGGTGGCGATGAGGTCGGCCGAGACGCCTTGCGGCATGAAGTAGGACTTCACCGCAATGGAGGGATCAGCCGGCCAAGCGCCACCCGAGGCGCCGATGCCAACCCGGCTCATGCTCTCAACGCCGCCGCCAATGGTCATCTCGTGCTGACCGGCCATGACTTGGGCGGCTGCAAAGTTCACCGCGTCCAGGCCCGAGGCGCAGAAGCGATTGATCTGAACGCCCGGCACCTGAATGCCGAGATCGGCTTTAAGCGCTGCGATGCGGGCGATATCGCCACCGGCCTCGCCCACCGGATCGACGCAGCCGAGCACCACATCATCGACGAGCGCTTCGGTGTCGAGCGAATTGCGGTCCTTGATGGCGCGCAGCACCTGAGTTGCCAGCTCCAGCGCGGTCACCTCGTGGAGCGACCCATCGGCCTTGCCACGGCCGCGAGGGGTGCGGACATGGTCATAGATGAAAGCATCAGTCATAGCGGGTCCTTCCCGTGACGTTGAATGGGGTCAGCTCAGAGCGAGCGGGCAATCAGCACCTTCATGATCTCATTGGTGCCGCCGTAAATGGGTTGGATGCGCGCATCGCGATACATCCGGCTGATCGGATATTCGTCCATGAAGCCATAGCCACCGAAGAGCTGCAGGCAGCGGTCAACCACTGTGTTTTGCAATTCGGTCAGCTTGTATTTGGCCATGGAGGCCATCACCGTGTCGCACTTGCCCTCGATGTGCAGGGCCACCAGCGTGTCGCAGAAGGCCTTGGCCATGGTGGCCTCGGTCTTCATCTCGGCGAGCTGGAATTGGGTGTTCTGGAAGTCGATGATGCGCTGGCCGAAGGCCTTGCGCTCTTTGACGTAATCGATGGTCAGGCGCAGGGCGCGCTCGATCATAGCCATGCCGCCGAGCGCGATGATGAGCCGCTCCTGGGGCAGCGACCGCATCAGCTGAACGAAGCCCTGGTTGGGCTCAGCGCCCAGCAAGGCCTCGGCCGGCAGCTTCATCTCGTCGAAGAAGAGTTCGGAGGTATCAGCCCAGTCGAGACCAAGCTTTTTCAGCTTGCGGCCCCGGCGGAAGCCCGGCGCATTGTCGGTATCGACCAGGAACAGCGAGACGCCCTTGGCGCCCGGCGCATTGGGGTCGGTCTTGGCCGCAACCACGATAAGATTGGCGTGCTGGCCATTGGTAATGAAGGTCTTCGAACCATTCAGCACCCAGCCATTGCCGGAGCGCTCGGCCTTGGTGCGAATGCCCTGCACATCGGAGCCGGCACCCGGCTCGGTCATGGCGAGCGCTGCGATAAACTCGCCGGTCGCCATCTTGGGCAGCCAATAGCGCTTCTGCTCTTCCGTGCCGTAATGGAGGATATAGGGTGCGACGATGGGGGTATGGATCGCCCAGCCCCAGCTGTCGGCACCGGCGAGGCCCTGCTCGCGGGCAATCACCGCATCGAAGCCGAAGTCGCCGCCCGACCCGCCATATTCCTCAGGGATCGTGCCGCCGAGAAGGCCTGCATCCGCCGCCTTGATCCAGGCCTCGCGGTCCATCACGCCGGCCTCAGACCAGCGATCGAGGTGAGGCGTGAATTCTTTCGAGAAGAAGGAGCGCGCGGTCTCCTCAATCATCTGGTGCTCTTCGCGGAACCAGGAGGGGTTCGGCAGGTTCAGCACGTCCATGGGTCTCTCCCTTGGCGCCATCTTGGAGCGGCGCCCTTGTTAACTCTCATTCGTATGGACCGAGGGGCCTGTTACGGCGCCTCGAGCGAGCAGGGGGGCAGCAGCCCCCCTTCTCAAGCGTGATCAGAACATGTCCGCCGGCAGTGCCATCATGGAATCAGCACCGGCCGTGACGCGATGCTTCAGCGTCGTCGTCTCGGGCATCAGCTGTTCGAAATAGAACCGCGCGGTGGTGAGCTTGGCGTTCATGCGGTCGGTCGAGCCATTGGCGCCGGCGGCCAGATTGTCGTTCGCGGCTTTCGCCATGCGCGCCCACATATAGCCCATGGCGACGAGGCCGAAGAGGTGCATGTAGGGGGTTGAGCCCGCACCCGCATTGTCCGGCTTCTGCATGGCGTTTTGCATCAGCCACATGGAGGCTTCCTGGAGCTGGCCAAGCCCGCGCGAGAGACCCGCAATGAACGGGCCGATGGCGGCGTCGTCCTTATGGGCGGCGCAGAACGAGCCGACCTCGTTGAAGAAGGCCATGACCGCGCGGCCGCCATTGAGGCCGAGCTTGCGGCCGACCAGGTCAAGCGCCTGAATGCCGTTGGCGCCCTCATAGATCATGGTGATGCGGGCATCCCGAACGAACTGGCCCATGCCCCATTCGTTGATATAGCCGTGACCGCCATACATCTGCTGTGCCTT
>JBAWYY010000294.1:0-4041 GCA_037143285.1 Alphaproteobacteria bacterium
TGGCGCGGGCGGCCAAGCGGGACGGGGCGGCAGGCGCTTTAGCCGGCTCCTCGCGCCTGACGTCTGCGGCCATACGAGCGTGATGGGGCGCGTCCGAGACCGCGCGTGCAAAGCGGGCCTTGGTCGCAAGCGCCATATGGGCGAGTGCGCCGAGACTATTGCTGATCGCGCCGCCAATTCCGCCACGCGCGTCATCGCGCTCGCGGTCCTCATAGGAGGAGCGGGGGGCCGGGGCCTCCTCGTCATCTATCGGTTCGCGGTTTAGCCAGAGGCCGCTGGCAATCGCGAGCGGTCCGAGCGCGATGAGCGCGGCCAGCGCACCGGCAAGGCCTTGGCTGCGCGCGCCCATGGCGCCGAGCAGAACCGTGAAAGCACTGAGCCCGCGATCACCGATCACGCCGCCAATGCCGGTCGGCAAGGGCCAGCCGCTGGGAGCAGGAAGGGTCGAGAGCGCAACCGCTGCCAAAGCGCCGCCGAGAATCCAGAGCGGCGTCCGCAGCCCCATGCGATCAAGCGGGCGATGGGTCATCAAGCGCCAGCCCCAGGTGGCGGTGACGGCCAAGAGGACGATGGCGCCGAGCCCTAAGAGCTGCATCAAGAGGTCGGCGATGATGGCGCCGGGTTTGCCCAGCCAGTTCTTCACCGGCGCATTGGTGGCATAGCTGAGCGACGGGTCGCCCGCCGTCCAGGTCATCAAGGCGATCGCGACGAGGCCGACGGCTGCAAGCGCGCCGAGACCCACGAGCTGGCGCATCTTGCGCCGCATCGCATCCTTGAAGGCTTCCGGGAACAGGGACAATCCTGTTTGCCGTTCGACGATACCCATGTCGGACCCCTTGAGGACGGATGCCCACACCAACCCTCGCGGCAAGCGACGAGGGGGACGGACCTCCGTTTCATGAAGGCGACCTTAACGAGGGAAGAGTTGACGGCGGATTAACCATCCGGGTGTCGGACCGTCACCCAACAAAAAACCCCCGGCGCGAGGCCGGGGGTTTGAGAGGTCGCAAAGACCGTATCGGTCGATCAGCTGTTGTAAGCGCGCTCGCCGTGATCGGCGAGGTCGAGGCCCTCGCGCTCCTGGTCGACGGTAACGCGCAGACCGATGATCACATCGACGATCTTGAACAGGACGAACGAGCCAATGGCGGTCCAGATCACCGTGACGCAGACGGCGAGGAACTGGGTCCAAAGCTGTGTCGCGATGCTATAGGCGCCCACCGGGCAGTCCTCGAACTTCACCTTGATGGCGGCCGAGAGCGTGGTGAGATCCGCCGGCAAGGTGCCGGACGCTGCCACCATCTTACACGCGGCATAGTCGATCACGCCGGCGCCACCGAGCGAGGGTGCCGCCAGGATGCCGGTGCCGAGCGCGCCGAGAATGCCCGCCACAGCGTGGATGCCGAACACGTCGAGCGTGTCGTCATAGCCGAAGGCGTTCTTCACGGTGGAGCAGAACACGAAGCAGAGCGGGCCGGCGACGAGGCCGAGCATCAGTGCGCCCATGGGACCCGCAAAGCCCGAGGCGGGCGTGACGGCCACAAGACCCGCCACTGCGCCCGAGATGAGGCCGAGCAGCGAGGGCTTGCCCTTGGCCATCCACTCAACCAAGAGCCAGCCGAGGCCGGCCGCTGCGGTCGCCACGAAGGTGTTGACCATGGCGAGCGCTGCAGTCGCATTGGCTTCGAGGTTGGAGCCGGCATTGAAGCCGAACCAGCCGACCCACAGGAGTGCTGCGCCAACCATGGCAAGCGTCAGCGAGTGGGGAGGCATCAGCTCCTTGCCGTAACCGACGCGCTTGCCGATCAGGATGCAGCCGATCATGCCGGCAATGCCCGCGTTGATGTGAACGACCGTGCCGCCGGCGAAGTCGAGCGCGCCCCAGCGATAGAGCAGGCCCGCATCGTTGAAGACCTCGTCCTTATAGGCTGCTGCCGCCTGGGCGAGACCGCCGCCGGCCGACTTCAGCGCTTCAGCAATGGCACCCGCCTTGGCGAAGCTGTCGGGGCCCGCCCAGTACCAGACCATGTGAGCGATCGGGGCATAGACGAAGATCAGCCAGAGCACGGCGAATAGCATCAGGGCCGCGAACTTCATACGCTCGGCGAAGGCGCCGATGATGAGAGCGCAGGTGATGGCGGCGAAGGTCATCTGGAACGCCACATAGAGGAGTTCCGGGATGTAAGCGCCGGTGGAGAAGGTGGCGGCCAGAGCCTTCACGTCGACGCCCGCGAGGAACGACTTGGAGAAACCGCCGATATAGGCGTTGAGCCCGCCGCCGCTGGTGAAGGCGAGCGAATAGAGCACGAGCACCCAGAGCACGCAGGCGACGCAGACGATGGCGAAAACCTGGGTCAGCACGGAGAGCATGTTCTTAGCGCGCACAAGGCCGCCATAGAACAGGGCGAGGCCCGGCACGGTCATGAGGAGAACGAGCGCGGTTGCGGTGAGCATCCAGGCGACATCGCCATTATTGGCCGACTGATAGGGCTCGAGATATTTCGAGATCGCTTCGATCTTGGCGGCAGGGGTCTGCGCGAAGGCAGAGCTGCTAGCAACCAGCGCGCTGACCGCGCCGAGTACTGCGGAAAGTCCGCGGGATGGGGAGGAGGAAAACATCAGGTGAACTCTCTGGCGCGAAGGAGATAAGGGGATCACAAGGCGTCGACATCGGTTTCGCCGGTGCGGATGCGCACGGCGTGCTCGATGGTGGTGACGAAGATTTTGCCGTCGCCGATCTGGCCGGTTTTCGCGGCGCTCGCGATGGCCGCGACAACCTTTTCAACTTCGGAGGCAGCCACAGCCACCTCGATCTTCAGCTTAGGCAAAAAGCTCACGGCATATTCGGCGCCGCGATAGATCTCGGTATGGCCCTTCTGCCGGCCATAGCCCTTCACCTCGGTGACGGTCAGGCCGTGCACACCGATGCCGGTGAGCGCGTCGCGGACCTCCTCGAGCTTGAATGGCTTGATGATCGCCATCACGATCTTCATGTTTGTGTCCCCATGTTTTGGCGTTACCGGACGCTTTCGCCTCGGCCCGCACAGTGTGATTGGGTGCCGCCACGCCCGGTTGGACAGGACTGACCAAGGCTCTAGGAATCAAGCGTCATGCCAAGGCCGAAAGGCAGGGCGAAAAACACGATTGATCAATGTGTTAGTGGTTCGACCGCGGGCGATTCAGTGATTTGCGCGGTCATTTCCAAGGCAGCCCCCATCGGGGCTTCAACGCCCGCCGGAAGGCATTGCCTACGAATCGGGCAAATGCCTAAATCCGCGCCAATGAGTTTAGGTCTCGCGTTTCTGGCGCAAGAGACCCTCTTGGGCAACGGAGGCGACCAGCACACCGTCGCGGGTGAAAATCGAGCCGCGTGAAAAGCCGCGTGCGCCGTGGGCCGAGGGGCTGTCCTGGGCATAGAGCAGCCATTCATCCGCGCGGAACGGCCGGTGGAACCACAGCGCGTGGTCGAGGCTTGCCGCCTGGATGGTCGGTTCGAACACGGTGCGGCCATGGGGAATGAGGGCTGCGTCCAACAGCGACATATCGGAGGCATAGGCCAGCACGCATTGGTGGACCAAGGGGTCATCGGGCAGGGCGCCGGTCGCTCGGATCCAGATGTGAAACCGCCCCTCGGGATGGCGCTCGCCGAGATAGCGGCCGACCTCCACGGGGCGCAATTCTATCGGGCGCTCGCGTTCGTAATAGGCGCGCACGGTTGAGGGCATGCCCGGCAGAACGCGCGACTTGATGTCGTTTTCCGCCGGCAAGCCGTCGGGCGGCGGCACGCTCGGCATGGTGAGCTGATGCTCGAACCCCTCTTCCTCCAGGTGAAAGGAGGCGGAAAGCACGAAGATCGGCGAGCCATGCTGGATCGCCAGCACCCGCCGTGTGGTGAAGCTCTTGCCGTCGCGGACGCGCTCGACGCTGTAGACGATCGGCGCTTTGGGGTCGCCCGGCAGAATGAAATAGGCGTGGAGCGAGTGGGGGGCGCGGTTCTCCACCGTCCGGCAGGCGGCGACCAGCGCCTGACCAATCACTTGC
>JBAWYY010000295.1:0-4031 GCA_037143285.1 Alphaproteobacteria bacterium
ACATCATCGTCGAGGACGCGGAGAAGCAGATCGTCGGTTTGATGCCAGCCTATTTGAAGAACCATTCGCGCGGTGAATATGTGTTCGACCACGGCTGGGCCGAAGCCTATGAAAATGCCGGCGGTCGCTATTACCCCAAACTCCAGGCCTGCGTGCCCTTCACGCCAGCAACGGGGCCACGCCTCTTGGTCGGGGCAAGTCCTCATGCGGGGGCTATCCGCGCCCTGCTCGCGCAAGGGGGACGCGCTATCACCGAACGCCTCGGCGCGTCGTCTTTGCACGTCACCTTCTGCACGGCCGAGGAGCAGGCAACCCTGGTCGAAGAAGGCTATCTTGCCCGCACTGACACCCAGTTCCATTGGAAAAACGAGGGCTATGGGTCCTTCGAGGACTTTCTTGGCGCCCTCTCCTCCCGCAAGCGCAAGACGATCCGACGAGAGCGCGAGGAAGCGCTGGCCAATGGCATCACGATCCACCGCCTCAGCGGCGCTGATCTCACGGAAGAGATATGGGACGCGTTCTTCGCCTTCTATATCGATACCGGCTCGCGCAAATGGGGCAGGCCTTATCTCACCCGAAAGTTCTTCTCCCTGATCGGTCAGACCCTGTCAGATCAGATCGTTCTGGTCATGGCCAAGCGAGAGGGCCGGTGGATTGCAGGCGCAATCAATTTCGTCGGGGAGGACGTTCTCTATGGCCGGCATTGGGGCGCGGTCGAGCACCACCCATTCCTGCATTTCGAAGTTTGCTATTATCAGGCGATTGAACACGCGATCGTGAACCAGCTGCAAGTGGTTGAAGCGGGCGCTCAAGGCGAGCACAAGCTCGCTCGCGGCTATGGTCCTGTGACCACTTATTCGGCCCATGCCATAATCGATCCGGGCTTCCGCCGCGCTGTTGCCGACTATTTGGTGCGCGAGCGCGCGCATGTGGCGGAGCTTGGCCGCGAGCTCCTCGCCTTCACGCCATTCCGCCGTGGGCCAGTTCCCACGGAGTAAGTGGGCCGTCGCCTTGGCGAATGAACAGGGGATGAGCGGCCCGGTGAAGGTGAGTTCATTGGCCCGCGATCAGGCTTCCAATTGACGGGAATTCCCGTCGACACGGAGGACCTCATCATGATCGACCGCAGATCATTCGTGACTATGGTGTTGGGTGGTATTGCCGCCGCGACAGCCCTTGCCTCATCAGCAGCGGAAGCAGCGACTCCGGCTCGACCGATCGCTCGTTCGGCCCCGCCTGACTCTGTCGAACCACAGATCAATCAGACTGCTGCTGGCGAACCGACCGAGATGCAATGGGGCTGGCGCCGCAGACGCTGGCGCCGATGGGGAGGCCCGCCACCTTGGCGTAGGCGCCGCTGGCGCCGGTGGGGTGGACCACCGCCTTGGGCTCGCAGGCGCCGTTGGCGCCGATGGGGAGGCCCGCCACCATGGGCTCGTCGGCGCAGATGGGGTGGTCCCCCGCCCTGGGCTCGCGGCTGGTAGCCCAACAAAGACCCTCTGCGGCTACTCCGCCCCCGGAGGCGGGGTAGTCGCCAGAGATCACCAGACGCCATTACCGTTTTCACTGACTCATTCGGTGAATTACGGACGCAAAAACACCCGGACAGCGCGACGCTGCAGTGTCTGATCGGACATCACGCTCCCGCCAAACCAACACGAAGGAGGAAAGTCGATGATTGAACGCCGTACATTCCTGGCCTTGTTCGCCGGTAGTCTTGTCGCCGCCGCTGTCGGTGCCCCAGCGGCACAAGCAGCACCTGCCCCTACACCCGCACCGGACGTGACGCCGTCAGCGCAGGCGCCCGTTGACACCTCCCCTGCGGGCGAGGGCGAACCAACCGAAATGCAATGGGGCTATCGCCGCCGCCGCGTGGTTTTCTACCGTCGCCGGCGCGTCTTCTATCGTCGCCGCGTTTTCGTTCGACGCCGCGTTTTTGTCCGCCGCCGCTTCATTGTTCGCCGCCGTCGCTATTACTGGTGAACGCAAGCGGCTTGACGGCCCTGACATGACTTGCGACACCCTCGCGACGTCCATCGCGAGGGTGTTTTCATGACCGCCGCCTATGATCCGAACAATGTCTTTGCCAAGATCCTGCGCGGCGAACTGCCCTGCGTGAAGGTCTATGAGACCGATGAAGTCCTGGCTTTCATGGACATCATGCCCCGGGCCGACGGCCATGTGCTGGTGATCCCGAAGGCGCCCTCGCGCAACATTCTGGATGTCGCGCCAGACAGCCTTTCTGCAGTGATGATCGCAACCCAAACGCTTGCCCGTGCGGTGAAAGCCGCCATGGGCGCGGATGGCGTCACTATCCAACAGTTCAATGAAAGTGCGGGGGGCCAGGTGGTGTTCCACCTCCATGTCCATGTCTTGCCGCGTCACGAGGGCGTGAGCTTGCGGCCGCACACCGGGACCATGGAGAAGAGCGAAGTTCTCTTGCAGCACGCCGAGAAGATCCGAGCTGCATTGAGCGCGGCAGGCGTCAGCCCCGCGGCGTAAGGCCAAGTGCCCAGGCGCTGCCCATCAGCACGCCCTCGCCGACGATAACGCCAACGAGCACCGAGCGCTTCGCACCGAAAAAAGCCGCAACGCCGAGACTGATGGCAGCGACCCTCAGCCAAATCGGCAGGTCGGCAAGTGTGCCAGAGGGAAAGAAGGCAAGTTTTGCAACGACCGCTGCAAGGGTGGCGGTTGCCACCGCCTTGACCCACAGAAATAGGTCTGAGGCCTCATCGATTCCCTGACCGATGATAACCCCAAGCCATCGCCAGATCTCGCTCGGCAAAAAGCCGACAAGCACCAAAGCGATGTAGGGCGTGAGATCGGAGCCGATAAGGGTCATACGCGCCCTCGCCGCCTGAGGGCTCGTGCACCGAGATAGGCGAGCGTACCCCCGCCAACGCCGGCCCAGAGAAGCTCCAGACCATCGCCCAGGGGCGCTGTAATCACCACCCCGGCAATGCCGGCCACGACAGGCAAATGGTCACCAAGGGTGCGGCTCGCGCCCAGAAGAGAGAGCAAAAAGAATATCGGGGTCAAAAACAGCAGTCCAGCGCCAAAAATCGGGGAGATAACGCCGGAAATGGCATAGCCAGCCACCGTGAACAGGGTCGCGACGGTCAAATAGCCAGTGGCCATGCCGCCGTAAAAGGACAGGCGGCCCTCAGGCGCTACCCCCGGCAAAAGCCGCAAACCTTCGACCCAGCTCGAAATCGCAACGAAATGACTGGCCAGCAACAGCGTGAAAAAGCTCGGCCGGCCCGCACGCAGATAGGGCACGATTGACACGACCATGGGCAGGAGCCGAACCGACGAAAGCCCGACCGCGATGGCAACCACGATCCAGGAGGCCCCGGTTCCAAGACCGCCCACCAGGATCAGATGGGCCGGCCCGGCCCAGACGAGAATGGTCGCAAGCACCGCCCAAAGCAGCGGCATGCCATAGGCCTCACATACCGACCCGATCCCAACAAAGGTCGCGGCCAGAATGAGAGCGGGCAGGCCCACAGCCGCGCGCAGACCCTTTAAGTACCAAGACCCAACGTGATTGCCGGAGGGGGAAGACGTGTCGCTTGCCGTCATGTGTTACGCCAACTTATTCGCCCACCCTCCCCCGAGGGGGTCGCGTGAGCAAGGGCTTGCGGCGCATGATGGCCATCTTAGTCGAACGAAAAAGCCCCAGCTTTCGCCGGGGCTTTATCAGAATTGAGGCCAATACCTGATCACCGTTAGGCTAAAGGCCATGCTTACTCGGTCTTGAGAGGAACCTTTGGCACCGAGCCTGAAGGGCTGCGGGGTTCGACCGGCACCGGCACACCACCAGAGCCGCCGCCACCGCCGTCGCCCTTGGGCTTGCGCTTCGGCGATGCCGTTGAGGAGGCGGCACGCTTAGACTTTGCGGCCCGCCGCGCGATCTTGACCACGTCGGGAGCAACCGGCTCCGGACGCGGCGTCACCGGCCCTTCCGGATAGTCGAAGCCGAGCGCGGGGAAGCCCTCTTCGTCCTTGACCACGATCACCCGCACATG
>JBAWYY010000296.1:0-4030 GCA_037143285.1 Alphaproteobacteria bacterium
GATGAGCGCAATGGCGAGCCAGACGAACATGGCGGTGAAACGATGCTCGACAGCTGCGATGAGGGCGAGAAAACCCAGCATCGCGCCGGAGGCTGTGAAAGCATGCACGCTCAGAGCTGCGAGGCGACGGTTGATCACGCCGCCCTCGGGCGCAAAGCCGCACAAGCCATCGCTAAAGGCGTCAGATCCAAGCTCTCGGGGTGTTTTCCGCTCATCATCCGCCCTTGTCGCAAGCGGGCGCGCTGGACGCAACTCGCATCCGGTCCAACGTGCCCCCTTGACCACACGGGGCACTCGGGTCCAATCGCGGGGAGAACAGAGGATCACCCGATGGTCGAACGGAAAAAGCGTGCGACATCTCCCGCCATAGCCGACACGGCAGCCCCGACCCTTGTCGATAGTGTCATTGTCGGTGGCGGCCCTGCTGGCTTTTTCGCAGCTCTCGCCCTCCAATCAGCCGGCGCAAAGACAGCCATTGTCGTAGGCCCTGCCCGCGGCGGCTTGGACCGACGCACGACCGCGCTGTTGGACGGCTCGGTGAAGGCGCTCTCAACCCTTGGCCTTTGGGACAAACTCTCAGGCTATGCCGCGCCGCTCCGTGTGATGCGGCTCATCGACGACACGGGCCGTCTCTTGCGCGCGCCGACGCTTGATTGCTCATCGCAGGAAATCGACCTCGACGCTTTCGGCTATAATATCGAGAACGGACCGCTCACTGAAACGCTGCGCGAGGCGGCAGGTGCCGCAGGCGTGACCGTTATTGATGACGCGGCCACCGGCGTCGTCATCGACAATGATCGCGTGACCGTGACGGTTGCGTCCGGCGCATCCATTGAGGCGAAGCTTGCGGTTGGCGCCGACGGCCGCCGCTCGCAGGTGCGCGAAGCTGCTGGGATCGGTTGCGCCGAGACCCACTATCCCCAGGTGGCGGTCACCTCAACCGTCACCCATACGCGGCCCCATCTCGACGTCTCAACCGAGTTCCACACCCCCGACGGCCCCTTTACGCTGGTGCCGCTGCCGGGCCTGCGCTCCAGCATCGTTTGCGTGGTGCGCCCGCCTGAGGCCGATCGCATCAGCGCGCTCGATGATGCAGCGTTTAGCCGCGAGATGGAGCGCCGCGCCCATTCGATCCTTGGCAAAATGACGGTCGAGGCAGCCCGCGGCCGGGTTGAGTTAGGCCTCATCACACCCCATCGCTTTGCGGCGCCACGCGTGGCCTTGGTCGGAGAAGCAGCCCATGTGATCCCGCCCATTGGCGCGCAGGGGCTGAATCTCGGCTTACGCGATGGCGCTGCGCTCGCCGATCTCGTGGCGGACGCCTTAAGCCGCGGCGAGGATGTGGGCGGCGCAAGCGTCACCGAACCCTATGACCAAGCGCGCCGCGCGGACATTCTCACCCGGACGATTGCCGTTGATACGCTCAATCGCTCGCTGCTCGCAGGCCTCCTGCCGGCGGATGCCGCCCGAGGCCTTGGGCTCTTTCTCATGAACCGGGTGGGTCCCGTCCGCCGCGCCTTCATGCGCGAGGGCCTGCAGCCGAGCCTCGGCGTCCCACGCCTCATGCGTGGTGAGCGTCCCGCCGCCTGATCACGGGCGCAGGGCTGGCCTCGACAAGCTGCGGCCTGCTCGTATAGAGGTTTCTCCCAACGTCCGGGCTTTGTTCCGGCTCGCGACCCTCATTCAGCGGCCATGCCGGACAGCGCTCCCACCCTCGAAAAGATCGCCTTCGTCGCCTCCCAAGCCCCGGAGGCGCAAGAAGCCTATACCCGGCTCACCAAGCGCTTCGGCTTTTTGGCGCCTGAGAATGCTGACGTCGTGGTGGCACTTGGCGGCGATGGCCTGATGCTCCAGACCCTGCACCGGTTCATGTCCACCGGCGTGCCGATCTACGGCATGAACAATGGCTCGGTCGGCTTCTTGATGAACGAGTATGACGAAGAGGGCTTGATCGAGCGCATCCAGGCCGCCGAACGCTCGGTCGTCCATCCGCTCGCCATGACCGCACAGAACGTTCACGGCCAAGTCTTCAACGAACTCGCGATCAATGAAGTTTCGCTGCTGCGTCAAACCTTTCAGGCCGCCAAATTGCGCCTCATCGTCGACGGCAAGGGCCGCATGGACGAGCTCATTGGCGACGGCATCCTGGTCGCAACGCCGGTGGGGTCGACTGCCTATAATCTCTCGGCCAATGGCCCGATCCTGCCGCTTTCGACACCGCTTTTGGCGATCACGCCGCTGTCGCCGTTCCGCCCCAGGCGTTGGCGCGGCGCGATCCTGCCCGATCACGTGTCAATCCGCATCGAAGTGCTCGAAGCCGCGAAACGCCCGGTCAGCGCCACCGCTGACCATGTGGAAGTGCGCGATCTCGCCCATGTCGACATCCGCCTCGACATGACGCGGGACATGATTCTGCTGCACGACCCCGGCCATTCCCTTGATGAGCGCATCTTGCGCGAACAATTCGGCGCATAACGGTTCCTAATTACCGACTGTTTACCTCCCATTAGCCATATCGGCTGATAGTCTCCTTCCATGATCAGAATCGACTTCAACCGCCTGCGATTCCTTGTGATCGACGACAACGCACATATGCGGCGGATCGTGCGAACGCTCCTTCACGGCTTTGGCGCACGCGAAGTCTATGAGGCGGAAGATGGCGCCAGCGCCCTTGAAGCCTTCACCCACTACATGCCCGATATCGTCATTTCCGACTGGGCCATGCCCATTTTCGACGGTCTCGAGCTCACCAGCATGATCCGCCAGCCCGGCGCCAACGCCAACCCCTATGTGGCGATTATCATGCTCACGGGCCATTCGGAAAAGAAGCGCGTGTTGCAAGCCCGCGACGCCGGCGTCACCGAATTCCTTGCCAAGCCCATTTCGGCCAAGGCGCTCTATCAGCGCATCCTGAATGTCGTGGTAAATCCGCGGCCCTTTATCAAAACGAAAACCTATTTCGGGCCAGATCGTCGCCGGAACAGTTCAGGCAATTATGTTGGACCGGAGCGTCGCAAGGGCGGCAAGTCCGAGACCATCAAGGTTCAACCCTTGCTTGATAAGACACGTAGCGCGCTCTGAGGAGAACCCCCGTGGCGAAGACACCCTCTAGCTCCCGTGATGGCGCAAAGGTTGAGCGTTTCGCTGACTATGACGTGGTCACTCCAACCTTCAATCTGAAGACTTTCGCCCGCAAGACCCCCGGGAATGACGATCTCCTTTTCGATGAGGAGGCCATTGCCCGCGCCGAGGCCGCCCTCAATAACCTCTCCAGCGAATTCGATGGCTGGATGAAAAGCGAGCTCGTGCGTCTCGGGGAGGCCCGCGATCGCTTCGTGGCAAATCCTGAGGCAAAGACGCGCGCTGCTCTCTACAACGTCTCCCATGATTTTCGCGGTCAGGCCGCAACTCTCGGCTTTCCCTTGGCCGGGCGCGTTGCCGATACGCTTTGCAAAGTTATGGATGCCCTCGACAAGGCAGAACTGCCGGTCGCGCTCATCACCAACCATGTCGACGCGATCCGCGCCATCGTCCGCGAAGATGCGCGCGGTGAAAGCCACCCGATCGGGCTTGCCCTGGCCGAAGGCCTTGAGAAAGCGGCTCGCGAGCTGACGGCGCATCTCGAAGACGCGCCGAGCATTGCACCCTAAGCCGGCTCACTAATTATCCCTAAAATTGATTAGCCGGCTTAAGCAGCTGCTGGATAAGGCAATTCTTCGTCCTCGACCGCCGTTTGGCCGGCGATGAGGTCTTTTGCGAACAGACGCGCTTCATCACGGGCAGCCTCAGCCGCAAAGCGCCGCAGCATGGACAAGAGCTGATCCAAATCACTGGGCGCAAAGGCTGAATAGGCGGTGAGCACCCGCTCGACCATCGCCCGATGCAAGCGGCCGTCACCGACGCGACCATGCGTGTCGGCGCTGCGCCACGCATCCAGCGCTGCCTTGAACGCCGGAAATGCCGATTGCGGCATGCCAGCCTTATCATAGAGCGCGCGGAACCCATGGCCACTGCGGTCTTGAACGAGGCC
>JBAWYY010000297.1:0-4009 GCA_037143285.1 Alphaproteobacteria bacterium
AGGGCCGGCGTGAGCGGGGTCGCGGCAAGGGTTGCGGTGAAGCTGCGGCGTGTCAAAGGCAAGGGCGGCATCCCGTCGGTTGATGTCACAGTCGTTGTGCAACACATGGCGACGTTGCACCGCGATCCGCAAGCCCCCTCGGCCGTGACATGTTCACGGATACGTGCCCCAGGGGTAGGTTCCGACCTCCAGATCGGCTGATCCACATGGTTTCGACAGGGCCGCTTGGCGTGCTAGACGGACATTTATGACATTAACCCATGCCGCCGCATCTGCTGATCGCACCCTTGCAACGGAAGCTGCAGGGCTCGCCGCGCTGCGCGAAGCCCTTGGTAACGGCCTTGGCGCCTCTTTTGGTGCGGCGGTTGCGATGATCCTGGCGCTGAAAGGCCGCGTTATCGTAACCGGCATGGGAAAATCCGGCCATGTCGGCCGCAAACTCGCGGCGACCTTCGCATCCACCGGGACGCCGGCTTTCTTCGTCCATCCGGCCGAGGCGAGCCACGGCGATCTCGGCATGGTCACCTCGGATGATCTGATTCTCGCCCTGTCCTGGTCGGGTGAGACGGCTGAACTTCGTGACCTCGTCGCTTTCTCACGACGCTATGACGTGGGCCTTATCGCGATCACGTCGGTCGCCGACTCAGCGCTCGGCAAGGCTGCCGATGTCGCGATGGTGCTGCCGCGTGTGGAGGAAGCCTGTCCCAACGGACTTGCCCCGACCACCTCGACGCTGGTTCAGTTGGCGCTCGGAGATGCCCTGGCGATTGCGCTCCTGGAAGCGCGGGGCTTCACGCCTGCCGACTTCCGAACCTTCCACCCCGGCGGAAAGCTTGGGGCGGTGCTGACCACCATGGGCGATGTCATGCATGGGGGCGCGGCCATGCCGCTCGTGCCCCTCGGTGTTTCCATGTCGGCAGCTATTTTGGAGATCACCGCCAAGGGCTTTGGCTGCTGCGGTGTCACTGACGCGAATGGCGATCTCGTCGGCATCATCACCGACGGCGATCTTCGTCGCCATATGACGGCAGACCTCATGTCTAAGCGGGTCGACGAGGTGATGACCTCATCGCCGCGGGTCGCAACATCAGGTCAATTCGCCTCAGAAGTCCTGGACATGATCAATAAGACCAAGATCACCGCACTTTTCGTGGTCGATGCCCGCCGTCCGGTGGGCATCGTCCATGTGCATGATCTCTTGCGGGCGGGCGTGGCTTAAATTCAGAAGCCGCGCCTTACCCTTCAGCGCGGCAACGTAGTCGTGCCCATCAAGTCTTTGTCGATGGCATGAGCGGCCTGACGGCCCTCGCGAATGGCCCAGACCACGAGCGACTGACCGCGCCGGGTATCGCCGGCAACGTAGACCTTGTCGTGCGAGGTCTTGTAGGTCTTGTCGTCGGCTTGGACATTGCCGCGTCGATCAAGGGCAAGGCCGAGATCGACGACGAAACCCTCATGCACCGGATGAATGAAGCCCATCGCGAGCAGCACGAGATCGGCCTTCATCTCAAATTCAGTGCCTGGGATCGGCTTGAACTTGTCGTCCACCCGAACGCAATGCAGTGCCTTCACCTTGCCGTTCTCGCCCGTGAATTTGACGGTCGAAACAGCAAAATCACGCTCTGCACCCTCTTCGTGGCTTGAGGACGTACGCAGCTTCAACGGCCAATCCGGCCACGTCAGCAGCTTGTTTTCCTTCTCCGGCGGATGCGGCATGATCTCGAGTTGGCGCACTGAAAGCGCGCGCTGACGGACCGACGTGCCGATGCAGTCAGACCCCGTGTCGCCGCCACCGATCACGATGACATGCTTACCCGAGGCGAGGATCGGCTCTTGATCGCCCGAGTTTTCACGGGAGACGCGACGGTTCTGCTGGGGCAGAAAGTCCATGGCGAAATGGACGCCATCGAGATTTCGACCGTCGATGGCGAGATCGCGCGGCGTCTCGGAGCCCGTGGAAAGGAGCACGGCGTCGTAGGTGTCGACCAAGGACTGGGCGGTGACGTCGGTCCCGACATTCACGCCGTAGTGAAAATGCACGCCTTCGGCACGCATCTGCTCAATGCGACGCTCCACCACGGTTTTTGCGAGCTTGAAGTCCGGAATGCCGTAGCGAAGCAGACCGCCGGCATGGGCGTTCTTCTCGTAGACATGAACCTCATGGCCGACGCGCGCGAGCTGCTGGGCAGCCGCAAGGCCTGCAGGACCCGAGCCGATGATCGCAATCGTCTTGCCCGTGCGCGCTTTCGGCGGCTCGGGCACGATCCAGCCTTCAGCCCAACCGCGATCAACAATCGCGCATTCGATTGTCTTGATGGTGACGGGCGAGTCCGTGAGGTTGAGCGTGCAGGAGGCCTCACAAGGCGCAGGACACACGCGACCTGTGAACTCCGGGAAGTTGTTGGTGGAATGCAGGTTGGCCAAAGCCTCCTGCCAATCCTGACGGAACACCAGATCATTGAAGTCGGGGATCTGGTTATTCACCGGACACCCGTTGTGGCAGTAGGGAATGCCACAATTCATACAGCGCGCGGCTTGATCGCGCGTTGCTTCCTCACCCAGCGGGATGAGGAACTCCTTGTAATTGCTGATGCGATCGGAGGCCGGCAGATACTTGCGGTCGCGCCGATCGATTTCCAAAAAGCCGGTGATCTTGCCCATCTTCGGTTTCGTCCCTTATTCCGCCGCGCCGGCGTACTGAATCTCACGCTGGGCCTTTTCCATTTCCTCAAGCGCGCGGCGATATTCAACCGGCATCACTTTGCGGAACTTTTTCAGCATGGCGGGCCAGTCTTCGAGAACGCGCCGAGCCTTAGTGGAGCCGGTCACGCGCGCATGGTTCTCAATGAGCTGCCGCAGGCGCTCAGCGTCGAATCGCGTCAGGTTTTCGAGGATATCCACCCGCCCGTGGCTATCGAGGCCTCCGGATTGATGCATCGCCGCGATCATTTCTTCTTCCGCCGGGATCGGTTCGAGCTCGATCATGGCGAGGTTGCAGCGCTGTTCGAAGTCACCGACTTCGTCGAGCACATAGGCAATGCCGCCGGACATGCCGGCTGCGAAGTTGCGCCCGGTGCGGCCGAGCACGACCACGACGCCGCCGGTCATATATTCGCAGCAATGGTCGCCGGCACCTTCGACAACCGCGACCGCGCCCGAATTGCGCACGGCGAAGCGTTCGCCAGCCACACCCCGGAAATAGCATTCGCCGGAGATTGCGCCGTAGAGCACCGTGTTGCCGACGATCATGCTCTCTTCAGGCTCGAATGAGGCCTGCTTTGAGGGATAGATCAAGAGCTTGCCGCCCGAGAGACCCTTGCCGACATAGTCGTTGGCTTCGCCCTCAAGTTCCAAGGTGACGCCGGCCATGGTCCAGGCGCCGAAGCTTTGGCCCGCGGTGCCGGTGAACTTCACATGGATCGTATCGTCGGGAAGACCGCCATAGCCGTAGCGCTTGGCGACTTCGCCAGACAGCATCGCCCCCGCCGTGCGGTTGGTCGAGTTGATCGGAAGGGCGATCTCCACCTTCTTCTTCTCGGTAATCGCAGGCTTTGCCGCCTCAATCAGCTTGAGATCCAGGACCTCATCGAGGTGGTGGTCCTGCGTCTCGCTATGGCTAATCGAAACGCCCTCAGTCGCCTCGGGCTTGTGGAACAGGCGCGTGAAGTCGAGGCCGTTGGCCTTGGCGTGTTCGATGACCTTCTTCTTGTCGAGCATTTGCATTTGCCCGACCATTTCCGAGAAGGAGCGATAGCCCATGGCGGCCATCAGCTCGCGCACCTCTTCAGCGACGAAGAAGAAGAAGTTGATGACGTGCTCGGGCTGGCCGACGAAGCGCTTACGCAGCACTGGATCCTGGGTCGCAACGCCCACCGGGCAGGTGTTGAGGTGGCACTTGCGCATCATGATGCAGCCGGCTGCGATCAGGGGAGCGGTCGCAAAGCCAAACTCATCGGCACCGAGCAAAGCACCAATGACCACGTCGCGGCCGGTCCGAAGACCGCCGTCG
>JBAWYY010000298.1:0-3996 GCA_037143285.1 Alphaproteobacteria bacterium
TTGAGACACGCCAATGGGGTGGCCTCATGCTGACCCTGTTCATCGCGGTTTACGCAGGGCTTATTGCCGTGCCGCTGGGGATCCTGCTAGCGCTTGGGCGGCAATCGCGACTGCCGCTCATCCGGACGCTTTCGGTTGTATTCATCGAGTTCTGGCGCGGCGTGCCGATCATTGCGGTGATCTTCCTGGCGTCGCTGCTCTTGCCCCTCGTGATGCCGGCAGGCGTCGGCGTCGACCGCCTTGCCCGCGCGGTCATCGGCCTTGGGCTCGTGATCGCCGCCTATATGGCTGAAGCCGTGCGCGGTGGCCTCCAGGCCCTCCCGAAGGGGCAGGGGGAAGCAGCCTTTGCCATGGGCCTCGGCTATTGGCAGACGACCGCGCTTATCACCTTGCCGCAGGCGCTGCGCATCTCGCTGCCGGCCATGACCAATGAGTTCATCGCGCTCGTCAAAAACACGACGCTGGTCTTGGTGGTTTCGATCCTCGATCTGCTCGGCATCGCCCAAAGTTCGCTCGCCGATCCCGCTTGGGTCGGCATGAACATGGAGGCCTATCTGTTCTCGGGCGCCATCTACTGGTTCATGTGTTTCGCGCTGTCGCGCTGGAGCCGATCGCTAGAGGCGAGCGGGCCGAAAAGCCACTGAGAGCTTGCGCGGGCTTCGAATAGCCGTTCGTATCTGGACCCCGTTCGGTCCGCTCAGGCCGTGGAGCGCGGCATCTGCGCTGCCGAGATGACGGTGCCCACCACCACCACACAGGCGACAGCCAATTGAAGGGCAATCGCCTCCCAGGTCGGATTAAAGCCTAACGTCAGGAGCCAGTCGCTGCCGGGTGCTTCATGAATGGGCACGAGCACCTGCTCCTGCAATTCCTGAACGGCGCCGCCGATCATGCGCAGACCCATGACGAACAGAAATGCTGATGTCACCATGAACAGGGGGCGAAGCGGCAACCGATAGGCAATCCATTGCATCGCGCCATAGAGGCCGATGAGAAGGGCAAAGCCGCCCGCAATGCCGCCGATGAGGCCAAAGCTCCAGCCGCCATTGGTGCCGGCCAGCGCGTGGAGGAACAACATGGTTTCGGCGCCTTCACGGAAGACTGCGAGGAAGGCGAGGCTTGCGAGCGACAGCGTCGTGCCCGTGGCGAGCGCGCGTGTCGCATTGGCCTGTAGCGTCGCCTTCCACCGCGCGGGATCTTGGCGCAAAAACAGCCAGCCGCTCATATAGAGCATCAAGGCTGCGGCAACGACCATGACCGCTGCCTCGACACGGTCGTCATGGGCGCCGCTGAAATAGACCTCAAATATGATGGCCGCGATGACGCTGGCGATGAGGGCGGCCAAAGCGCCGGCGTAGAGGACGGCAGTGCGGGCGCCCGCTCCCGATTTGCGCAAGAAGGCTTCTAAGGCCGCGATGATCAAGAGCGCCTCAAGTCCTTCGCGGACGAGGATCGAGCCGGATTGGACGGCGATGGACAAGGCGTGCATGGAGGAACCCCCGCAAAGCGTATCCTGACCATCTGCCGATCTGGAGCGCCTGGGAATTAGATAAAACGCTTAAAGATCAATAGTTTATAACGTTTCTAAACAAGAAGCTCTGGCCATGATGATGGGCTACATCTCGTTTGCGGCGCGCTGGATAGAGGTGTGAATGCCCACCCGATGCGGTACCTCAGCCTGTCGGTATCCCCAGCGATTGGCTGAGTGATTAGCGCTCAAACCGGATCGATCGGCCCGGAGCAGATGGCGGCAGACCGAAGACAGCAGGTATAACCAGGGGTTGCGTCGTCATCATATGGACGCGTCGGCAACAACCTCTCGTCGGTCCGCCGCATACCCCAAGCGGTCGAACAATCAGATAATCCACGTTCTTTCGACCACGGAAAACTGTGCAATATTTGGAACGAATTTCTGAATGTCCGTCTGTCCGGCTGGCGGTGATGAAAACGGGAAATGCCAAATAGAACCGTTTGAAACGTTGGTGGTGCCGCCGCGAAACAGGCCAATGCCTCGATTTGAGGCCCTTTGTGGCTGTTTCTGGCGTGTGGGCCGGGCGCACGGACAAAAAGCACGTCAGCGGAGAATGCCGCGCTTTCTCGAATAGCTCGATCGTGCCACTCTAACGCGATCTTAGACTGTAGAATCTATCAATGGTAATTAGTTACCGCAGCGAGGCCGATACGATGATCCGTGTCTTACTGAGTGTATGCGTGTTTCTGACCATGAGCGGCCTTGAGTTGCGGGCACAGGGCGCGCCGCCGGCACCGGGCGTCGGCGTGATCGAACCGACCGCGCGGCGGGTCGTTCAATGGGACGAATATACCGGCCGCTTCGAGGCCGTCACACAGGTTGAGGTCCGCGCGCGCGTTTCCGGCTTCGTTGAAGCCGTGAATTTCCGCGATGGCCAATTGGTCAATCGGGGCGATCTCCTCTTCACCATTGAAAAGCGCTCCTTTGAGCTAGCGCGCGATGCCGCCCATGCCGAGGTCTCGCGCACCACCGCTCAGGTCGCGCTCGCGCAGAACGATCTCGACCGCGCCGAGCCGCTGTTGCGCAACCAGACGATCACGGCGCGCGATGTTGATCAGCGCCGCGCCAATCTGGCCGTTGCCCGCGCAGCCCTTGATTCCGCCAAGGCCGCCCAAGCGACCGCTGAGCTTAATCTCGAATGGTGCGAAGTGCGCTCCCCGATCTATGGCCGCATTTCCGACCGCCGGATCGATCCCGGCAATCTCGTCAATGGCGGGCAGGGCTCCGCGACCGTTCTCACCACGATCGTTTCGGTCAACCCGATCCACTTCTCTTTCGACGCCTCTGAGGCCGATTATCTGCGCTACACCCGCCTGCTTCAGTCCGGTCAGCGCGCGTCCGGTCGCGATGCGCCCAATCCCGTGCAGGTGCGGCTCGCCGACGAGACGGAATGGCGCCGCGAGGGGCGCATGAATTTCGTCGACAACGTGGTCAATCCGCGCGCCGGCACCATTCGTGGCCGGGCGATCCTCGACAATGCCGACGGGACGCTGACGCCCGGGACCTTTGGCCGCATGCGGCTCTATGGTGGCGAGATCGACGCGCTCATGGTGCCGGATGCGGCCATCGTCTCCGATCAGGCACGTAAGGTGCTTTTGGTCATTGGACCTGAGAACCGCGTGGTGCCGAAGGTGGTGGAACTCGGGCCGATCATTGACGGCTTGCGGGTGATCCGCACCGGCCTCACCGCACAGGATAAGGTCATCGTTAGGGCCTTGCAAACCCGATGGTGCGGCCGGGAGTGGTCGTACAGCCGAGACCCGCCGCTGCGCCAACGCAACAACCGCCGCGTTGACGGGGTAAGGCACCATGACCCGCTTCTCGCATTTCTTCATCGACCGGCCGATCTTTGCGGCCGTGCTCTCGATCATCCTGACGATTGCTGGGGTGGTTGCCCAACGCGCCTTGCCGATTGCGGAATATCCGGAAATCGCCCCGCCGACCGTTTCGATCACCGCAACCTATCCCGGTGCCTCCGCCGATGTGGTGGCGTCAACGGTTGCGACGCCCATTGAGCAAGAGGTCAATGGCGTAGACGGCATGCTCTATATCAACTCGCAATCGACCGGTGACGGGCGCGCGACGATCAATGTGGTGTTCAAGCCCGGCACTAATATCGATCAGGCCCAGGTTCTCGTGCAGAACCGCGTGGCGGTTGCCCAGCCCCGTCTGCCCGAGGATGTGCAGCGCCTCGGCGTGACGGTGCGCAAGGCCTCGCCCGACCTGATGATGGTCGTGCACATGACCTCGCCCGACGGGTCGCGCGATCAGCAGTACATTTCCAACTACGCGACGCTCTACGTGAAAGACGTGCTGACCCGCATCGACGGCGTCGGCAATGTCCAAGTGTTCGGCGCCCGTGATTTCGCCATGCGGGTCTGGCTCGACCCGGCGCTTGTGTCGTCTCGTGGGCTCACCGCCGGCGAGGTCGTCCAGGCGCTTCGTGCGGCTAACGTTCAGGTGGC
>JBAWYY010000299.1:0-3988 GCA_037143285.1 Alphaproteobacteria bacterium
TGGAGCGGGTGAAGGGAATCGAACCCTCGTCGTGAGCTTGGGAAGCTCCTGCTCTACCATTGAGCTACACCCGCATCGCGCGACAGATGTGCCATAGGGCCGCGAGCCTCGCAAGGCCGCGCTTGGCGTGAGCGGGTGCCTTCGCCTAAGCTTGCGTGATGTCAGCCACGCCCTCAGCACTTGATGCGCTTGTCTCCGAGATCAAGGCCTGCCGGATCTGTCTGGAGGCACCAACCGGCAAGCCCTTGCCCCATGAGCCCCGGCCGGTGGTGACGGCGTCCGCCACCGCGCGCATCATGATTGTCGGCCAAGCGCCGGGCAATCGCGTGCATCTGAGCGGTCAGCCCTTCACCGACCCCTCAGGCGATCGGCTGCGCGCCTGGATGGGGGTCGATAAGGCGACCTTTTACGATTCGAGCCGCGTCGCCATCATCCCCATGGGCTTTTGCTTCCCCGGCAATGATGCCAAGGGCGGCGACCTGCCGCCGCGTAGGGAATGCGTTGCCACCTGGCACGACCGGCTCATGCCCTTGATGCCAGACGCGGACCTCATTCTCGTGATCGGGCGCTATGCCATCGACTATCATTTCGCGCGCCTCGGGCTCAGTCATTTCAATCGGCCGACGCTCACCGAAACCGTGATGGTCTGGCGCGAGATCTTTGAGGCCTCCGTCACGCCGCGTATCCTCGTGCTGCCCCATCCCTCCTGGCGCAATACCGGCTGGCTCAAGCAAAACCCGTGGTTTGATGCCGATCTCGTGCCGAGGCTGCAGGCCGAAGTCGCCGCGCGGCTGTGATCTCGATCTAGCGCCGTATCGAAAAGGTCAGGTCGAAGCTCGTTTGCTTGCTGCCGGCGCGGTCGCGAATGGTGGTGCGCACCACATAGTCGCCGGGCTCGATGCCGGCGAAGGAATAGGTGACATAGACGAAGAATTCGCGATTGCGCCGCCGGCTTGCGGTGGCAACCGTGTTGAAGCCCTGTTGTGCCACCAGCGCCTGACCTTCGCGGGTGCGCAATTCGAAGTCGAGCACGAGATCGGTGCGGAAAATGTCGCCCGAGCGGCGCCAGCCCTGACCGGCCACTTCCGCATAGACGAGCATGGGCTGGTTCGGCTCGAAGATTTGGGAATCCCGGGCGTTGAACACGCCGTAACCCTGGGGCTCCTCGGCCACAAAAGTCGCGCGCCGAATGGTGAGCGGCATCTTCTCCCAGATGGCGATGGCTGCTTCGTCCAGCGCATCGAGCGCTTCGGTCGAGCGGCCGGCGCCGGCTGCCTCAAGCGCGCGGCGGGTGTGCGCGCCGATATCGACGGCGGTGGGGGCGGCTGGAGCCTGCTGCACCTGATCGGGCGCCTGTTGCACGAGGGGCGGGCGCGGTTGCTGGGCCTCCGCGCCTGAGATCGCGGCCAAACTGAGGGCAAGGACTGCGACGGTGCGGCGCATGGGCAAGTGGGCTCTTCCATCGAATCACGTGGGTTCAACCTAGCATAGCGCCATCGGCTTTGCCCTCGTTGCCGGGCCATGATCCACCGCGATCGATGACGTCCGCCGCCATGCATGCCGCGAAGGGCAAGACCGCGTCTTTGCGGCACCCCTTTCGCTTGAGGCATATGATCGCTATCTGTCGGGCCAATATCTGGCGGCTCCTTCTTGCGAGCCGCCTTTTCTCGCTTCGGATGGCTCATATGGCTCGCGATACCATCGACACGACCCCGATCGGCTCGCGCGATGAATTGGTGGCATGGATCGAAAAGGGCAATAAACCCCCCGAGCGGTTTCGCCTGGGCACCGAGCATGAGAAATTCGGCTTCTACCGTGCCGACCATTCGCCCGTGCCCTATGCCGGGCCGCGCGGCATTCGCGCGCTGCTCGAAGGCATGGAAGGCCTCTTGGGCTGGGAACCGATCCTGGACGGCGAGAACATCATCGGTCTCGCCGATGTGACCGGCGGCGGCGCCATCTCGCTGGAACCCGGTGGGCAGTTCGAGTTGTCGGGCGCCCCCGTTGAAACCCTGCACCAGACCTGGACGGAGACGCACGCCCATTTCGCTCAGGTGAAACAGGTCGCCGATCCCCTCGGCATCAACTTCTTAGGCCTGGGCATGAGCCCGAAATGGACCCGCGCCGAGACGCCGGTCATGCCCAAGTCGCGCTATGGCATCATGACGCGCTATATGCCGAAGGTCGGCAATCTCGGCCTCGACATGATGTATCGCACCTGTACCGTGCAGGTGAATCTCGACTTCGCCTCCGAAGCCGACATGGTCAAGAAGCTGCGCGTGTCGCTCGCCTGGCAGCCCATTGCGACCGCGATTTTCGCCAATTCGCCCTTTACCGAGGGGCGCCTCAACGGCTTCCAATCCTTCCGCTCGGCAGTGTGGCTCGACACCGATGGCGACCGCACGGGCATGCTGCCCTTCGCCTTCGAAGACGGCATGGGGTTCGAGCGCTATGTGGACTATGCGCTGGATGTGCCGCTCTATTTCGTCAAGCGCGGCGATACCTATCACGATGTGGCCGGCGGATCGTTCCGCGCGCTGATGGAGGGCAAGCTCAACACGCTGCCCGGCGAGCGCGCGATCCTCTCCGACTGGGTGAACCATGTCGGCACCATTTTCCCGGAAGTGCGGCTGAAGCGCTATCTGGAAATGCGCGGCGCGGATTCCGGTCCGCTCTCGCGCATCGTTGCGCTGCCGGCCCTCTTCACCGGCCTCCTCTACGACAACGACGTTCTCGATGCGGCCTGGGATCTGGTGAAGGGCTGGAGTGCGGAACAGCGCTGGGCGCTTCGCCGCGATGTGCCGGTCACGGGTTTTGCGACCGAGATCGCCGGCCGTCGGGTGGGAGAGCTTGCCAAGGAGATGGTGGCGCTCGCCCGCGAGGGCCTGCGCCGCCGCGACCGCCTCGACATGCACGGCTGCGACGAAACCCGCTATCTCGACCCGATCCAGGCGCTCGTGGACGAGGGCAAGAGCGCGGCCGAAGTGCTGATCGAGCGCTTCAAGGGTCCCTGGGGCGGCTCGGTCGAGCCGGTGTTCGACGAACAGGCCTATTGATTTTCAAGACAAAAAAAGGGGCGGCGTCCGGGCCCGCGACGGTTGACGACGCGTTTGGTGGCGGGGAACGCCGCCCATGTGGGCGATTCGGGGGTCATGAATCGCCTACGGGGAGGAATGCGAGCTCACAGGTCGGAGCCCGCGAAAGACAGAGTACCACGGATGTGGAATTGTCCAATTTGATTTACACACATAGCTGTCAATTTTACTTGACATAAGGGATGACCCTCGGGAGCTGTTCGCAATCGCGGAATTGGCTGTAATTCTGGACGCTGCCCTCCGGAGAATGCCCATGGCCGATGCCCCTCACGCCGCCGCCGCGACCTTGCCGCCGCTTTTCGTCCACCCGCTTGATCCTTTAAGCGAGCGCGAAATCGGCAAGGCGGTCGAGATCGTGAAGACAGCCAAGGGCCTCGCCGACACCATGCGCTTTGCCATGGTGCGCCTTGAGGAGCCGGCCAAGGCTGCGGTTCTCGCCTGGGCACCGGGCGTGGTGCTCGCGCGCCAGGCTTTCATCGTGCTGTTTGATAATAAGAGCGGCCGAACCTTTGAGGCCATCGTCGACATCACCCACAAGGCAGTGGTGTCCTATGTGGAGCGACCCGTGGCCGAGGCGCCCTATGGCCAGCCGCCCGTCATCGTGGAGGAATTCTTCAAGGCCGAAGCCATTGTGAAGGCCGATGCCCGCTGGCGCGCCGCCATCAAACGGCGCGGCCTCACCGACGCCGATATCGAGAAGGTGCAGGTCGACCCCTTCTCGGCCGGCTTCTTTGACCGCGAGGTGGAACGCGGCCGCCGTCTCGTCGGCGCCGTGTCCTATTATCGCGAGGACATGAAGGACAATGGCTATGCCCACCCGATCGAAGGCGTCGTGGCGCTCGTCGACCTCATCAATGAGGTGGTGGTCGACCTGATCGACGAGCCGGACGTGG
>JBAWYY010000300.1:0-3979 GCA_037143285.1 Alphaproteobacteria bacterium
CTCCGCCAGAACCAAGCCGTCGCATTCCTCGGGGATCGGCCGGGCATGCTGGATGTTGATCATGTAGCCATCTTCGCCAAGCCTTGCGGGCTCGTGAGCGGCCCCCAGCGACACGTCGATATCGGGGTGGCGACGCTGGAAGGAGGCGAGCCGCGGCAAGAGCCAGAGGGTGGCGAAACTGGGTGAGGAATGGACCCGGAGCCGCCGCGTCCCCGCCCGGGCGATGAAGCGGCTAGTGGCTACCGCAATGCGTGAGAAACTTTCTCGTATCGTTTCGGCATAGGCCACAGCGTCGGCCGTGGGTTGAACAGATCGCCTCGCGCGCACGAAAAGCGATTTGCCGAGCATGGTTTCCAGGGCGCGAATCTGATGGCTCACGGCGGAGGGCGTGACGTGAAGCTCATCTGCTGCACGGGCAAAGCTGCCGTGCTCCATCACGGTTGTGAAGGTCAGCAGGCATTTTAGCGGCGGCATGCCCTGGGTCATCGGTGAATCCAGCTCATCATTTTGGCCAGTTTATTTCAATTTCTCGTTACGCGCGATATTGCTAGCGTTGGGGTCATAAGAGCGACGGTCGAGTTAATCGAACCGCGGGAGAGAAACGTCTGACGTCCGGCCTGTCCCCATTGCTTGGGGGCAGAACGCTAGGGCTTTGCGCGCCTCAACCTCCCTCGTGTCATCGGCTCATCGTCCTCTCCAAGAACGGTCGCACACGGCCGTCGTCGAAAAGGGAATGAGCTTATGAATCTGCATCGCATGCTGCTTGAGCGCGCGGCCGCCGGACGACCTGTCACTGTGGCCCTGATTGGCGCCGGCAAATTCGGCACCATGTTTGCGAGCCAGGCGCGCTCCACGGCGGGCATGCATCTCGTGGGCGTCGCCGATCTCAACACCGAGCGTGCGCGCTCGCAGTTGGCGCTTGCTGCTTGGCCGGCCGAGCAATATGGCGCGACCTCCATCGATCAGGCGCTGAAGACCGGCGGCACTGTCATCACCGACAATGGCGATGCGCTCGTTACCCATCCCGGCATTGAGGTGATTATCGAAGCGACCGGCGATCCGGGCGCGGGCATCCGCTTCGCCCTGAAGGCGATCGAGAACGGCAAGCACATCGTCATGGTCAATGTGGAGGCCGATGCGGTGGCAGGCCCGATCCTCGCTCGCAAGGCGCGCGAGGCCGGTGTCGTCTATTCACTCGCCTGGGGTGATCAGCCAGCCCTCATCTGCGAGCATGTGGACTGGGCACGCGCCTGTGGGTTCAAAGTGGTGGCCGCCGGCAAGGGCACGCGTTATCACCCGACCTACCATCAGTCCACACCCGATACGGTCTGGGATATCCTTGATAAATATATGAAAATCAAGGATCGGAACTCGATCAACCCGAAGATGTTCAACTCCTTCGTGGATGGCACCAAGTCTGGCATTGAAATGACGGCGGTGTGCAATGCCACCGGACTTGAAGCGCAAAGCGAGGGCCTGTCGTTCCCGCCCGCAACGCGCTTCGAACATGCCGAAATCTGTAAGCCGCGCTCGGCCGGCGGCGTTCTGGAGAAAGCCGGCGTTACCGAGGTGACCTCATCGGTTTATCGCGATGGCACGGATGTGCCGCATAGCCTGGTGATGGGCACCTATGTCGTGTTCGAAAGCGACAGCGCCTATAGCGAGGAATGCTTCCGCGAATATTCCATGCTGCCGGATAAGAGCGGCAAATATTCGTGCCTCTATCGCCCGATCCACATGATCGGCTTGGAGCTCGGGCTCTCTGTTGCCTCCGCCGCCCTGCGCAAGGAAGCAACGGGGGCGCCCGTCATGTTCAATGCCGACGTGATCGCCACCGCCAAGCGTGATCTGAAGCCCGGCGAAATGCTGGACGGCGAGGGCGGCTTCTGCGTCTGGGGCAAACAGACGCCCGCGGACACCTCGCTCGCCCAGGGCTATTTGCCCCTCGGCCTCGCCCACAATGTGAAGCTCAAGAACCCGATCAAGGTGGGCGAGCGGCTGAAGTGGAGCGATGTCGAATATGACCCGAAATCCCTCGCGGTGACGGTCCGCCGCGAGATGGAGGCAGCCTTCGCTCGCCCCAATACCAAGACCTAATTGGCCGATCCGAACGGAGATGGCGGCGTCCGCGCCGCCTCAGAGACTGCAGAGCCCGGCAAACGGGCCATCGCAACCCCTAAGGAGGATACAATGTCGACCTTGAAGAGCCTTACCCCAAGCCTCTCCCCCACCCGGCGTCGCGTGCTCGCCGGTCTTGCCGGGACCGGCGCCTTGCTTGCTGCGCCCGCCACGTTGCGCGCGCAAACCATCAATTGGATTGGCGCCAGCGCCACGCCAGCCTCTGACTTCATCGCTCAGTCCATCGACTTCTTCGGCAAGCGGGTGAGCGAACTCACCTCGGGCCAGATCGTGCTGACCAATCACCATGGCGGCGCGCTCGGTGGCGAACGCGAGCATGTGGAGGCCTTGTTGCAGGGCGCGATCCAGATTGCCTCGCCCGGCCAAGGCATTCTCGCCGGCTGGTATCGCCCGGCTGAGGTCTGGACCCATCCCTATCTGTTCAAGAACGTCACCCATAAGGATCGCGTCTGGGACACGATGCGGGCCGAATATGTGGACGACGTCTCGAAGACCGCGCGGCTCCGCCCACTTGCTGCCGTGCCGCGCATGCCGCGTCAGCTCTCCAGCAACCGCGTCATCAAGACGCCCGCCGACATGAAGGGCTTGAAGATCCGCGTGCCGGAAACCGCTCTGTGGCGGCGCACCTTCGAGATGTTCGGTGCGTCACCCACCCCGCTCCCCTTCCCGGAAGTGTTCCAGGCTTTGAAGTCAGGCGTGATCGACGGGCAAGAGAACCCCATCGCGCTCACCTTCAATTCCGGCATTTTCGACGCCAACTCCAACCTCGCGCTGACCGAGCACATGATGCAGGACAATTGCGTCCTCATGGGCGAGCAGGCCTATCAGCGGCTCTCTGCCGCCCATAAAGCGGCGGTCGATCAGGCCTCGCGCGATGTGGAAGCCGAGCTACGACCGAAGGTGATCGCGGACGACGCGGCAACGCTTGAAAAGGTCAAAGCCAAGCGCATCGTCATCACCGAAGTCGACAAGGAAGCCTTTGCGGCGACCGTTTCCAAGCTCGTGGATGAATTCCCGGCGGGCAAGAAGTGGGTCGAGCGGATCAGCCGCATTTCCTGAGCTTGAAACACGCTCTTAGACGCCGGGCGCCCTCTTGCCCGGCGTCTTTCTACCCTTTGCTCCCCCATGCCGGACGAGGCGCATGAAAGCCATCATTGGCACCCTCTGCGATATCATCACCACGGGCGCGAAGGCGCTGCTCGGATCATTCATGCTCGCCATCGTGCTGATCACCTTGGCTGCCGTGTGGTGGCGCTATGTGCTGAACTCCCCGATCGCCTGGATTGAGCAGGTCTCGAATATCTTATTCATCTGGATCGTGTTCGTTGGTTCCGCCGTGCTCTATCGGCAGAAGCTCCATATCGGTGTCGACTTCTTCGTTGAGCTCCTGCCCGAGCGCTTTAAGGCGCTGATGTATTGGGTTGTCGAGCTGTCCTGCCTCTTCTTCATCGTCGTGCTGTTCATCTTCAGCCTAAAGCTCTCGCTGGATGTGCTGCCCGTCACCTATGGCGCGCTCGATATCACGCCGGCGACCTTCTATCTCTCCGCGCCGGTCTCCTGCGCCATGATGATCCTCTACTTCATCGAGAAGATCTTCGATCCGTCGAAACGGCGGCCCGAAGGCACGGTTGGCGACTTCTGAAGGGCGGTTTCCCATGAGTACCGTCCTGATTGGCGGCTTCTTCCTGCTTCTGGCGCTCTCGGTGCCCATCGGCTTTGCCATGGGGCTCGCGACCATCGCAGCGATCTGGTTCCACGGCGGGTTGCCCATGTCGCTGCTCGCGCAGCGAACGTTGGTGGGGGCGGACAGCTACGCGCTGCTCGCCATTCCCTTCTTCAT
>JBAWYY010000301.1:0-3969 GCA_037143285.1 Alphaproteobacteria bacterium
CCCGATCTCGTGATCATCGACGGCGGCGCGACCCAGGTCAAAGTCGCCCACGAGGTGTTCGCGGCGCTCGGTGTCACCGTGCCGCTTGTGGGCGTTGCCAAGGGGCGCGACCGCGAGGCCGGGCGCGAGACCTTCACCATGCCGGGCCGGGCGCCGTTCCAATTAGAGCCGCGCGATCCTGTGCTCTATTTCGTCCAGCGCCTGCGCGACGAGGCTCATCGCTTTGCCATCGGTGCCCATCGCGGACGGCGGAAGAAGGATATCCGTGAGGCCGGCCTTGCCGAGATTGCCGGCGTCGGGCCGTCGCGCAAGCGCGCGCTGCTCCGCCATTTCGGCACGTTGAAAGCCATCGAACGGGCAAGCCTTGATGATCTGCAGCGCGCGCCGGGCATCAATGCCTCAACGGCCAAGGCTGTTTATGACTTTTTCCACCCGAATGGGTGAGGGCTTACTCGGCTGAGCTTGGCTGGGTCGCCGGTGGGGCCTCCGGCACTTGCGCGCGCAATTCCGGAGGCGTTTCCTGCGGCTGGTTCGGGAGCCTCGGCACCTGATCCTCGAGTTGCGGCCGGGTTGCAATCTTGCCGCCGATGAGGCGCACGATTTCGGGTGCTTCGGAGAACGTGCCGTGGCGGACGAGATCGGTCCAGCCGGTGGTCGACATCGTGAAGAC
Organism: Alphaproteobacteria bacterium; assembly: GCA_037143285.1. Classification (GTDB taxonomy): domain Bacteria; phylum Pseudomonadota; class Alphaproteobacteria; order Rhizobiales; family Phreatobacteraceae; genus Phreatobacter. The sequence continues at coordinate 671 of JBAWYY010000301.1, forward strand.
GCGCACCCCCAGTTCCGACATGATCTCGCGGTGGCGGGGATTGCGGACATTGAGCGAGCCGACCCGCTGACGATCCCACGCAACAGTTGTGGCGGCAGCGAGCGCCCGGTCATCGGATTGGACGAAGAGCGAGAGGCGGCTTGCCCGATCAAGACGTGCCACCTGACTGCGGAACACCTCCACATCGAGGTCGGGGGCGGCGAGCATCACCTCGCCCAATTTGCCCGAGAGCGTGCCGCGCCCGGCAATGGCGGACTGGCGCAGCGATTCCATCGCCAGAAACGCCCCCATGGAATGAGCGAGGATATGGATGCGCCCGGCGCCGGGCACTTCGCCGAGATCGGCGAGCATGCGCTCCAGCGCATCGCGGGAGGCGGTCGCCACTTCGCGGTCGCCGGAATAGGCGAGTACGCGGCCATAGCTTGGCCACGTGAAGAGAACGCCGACGCCCTTGAAGCCTGAATCGGTGGAGATCTGGGCAAGCCGGAAGGCCGCCTCGTCATAATCGGTGTTGAAGCCGTGGACATAGACGAGGATGTCGCGATTGTCCTCGCTGCGTGCGCTGAGCGCTGCGGCAAGCCCATTGCGGAAAGCGTCGGCGCTCAAGGCCTGACGTTCGCCGAGGGTGAAATGGTGCTGAGCGCTTTCAAAGGTGATCTGCGGCCGGGCCACCGTGCCCGCCACATGGCCCGGGGGTACGGTGACGATCTGGCGGTAGAAGCGCGCATTCTCGCGGGTGGGGCTCAGTTGTTCGGCGCCACGAAAGGGCGGCCTGGTGGAGGCGACATAGATCGCCTCCGCGCGCGGTTGCGGCGTGGGCCGCGAGGTGAAGAGCCCAGAGCCCGGCATCGGGCTATTGGCGAGCGAACCCGAGCAGCCGGCAAGCGCCACCGTCGCCGCGATGAGCATCGCAGCGCGTAAGGGAGCGGAAAAAGCGGCAAAACGGGCCAAAGCCATGGCGGGCAGGGTTCACAAGGGGTTGTTGGAGACGGGTTAAAGACGCCCCAAATGTTTAAGAAAATCTCAAGAAGGCGACGCAAGCGACAGCCGCGGTCGTCACCTGACGAGGTGAGACGGCGAGGCCGTGGCGGAAAGATGTCGAAGCTGCGACCATCGACGGATAGGTCTCGAATCCCGGCCATGTCGCGAATCCCTGCCATAGTGCTAAGACCCAGCCATGGACGCGCGCCTCGATCTCGATCATCTGGAACAGGGCCTGATCGCCGGGGATCGTGCCGTTTTGGCGCGCGCGATCACGCTGGTTGAATCGCGCAAGGCCGAGCATCAGGCGCTTGCCCGTACGCTGGTTCAGCGCCTGTTGCCGCGCACGGGTCGCGCCATCCGCATCGGCATTACCGGCGTACCGGGGGTGGGCAAGTCCACCAGCATCGATGCCTTCGGCTCCATGCTCACAGGCTTTGGCCATCGGGTGGCGGTGCTGGCGGTTGACCCCTCGTCACAACGCACCGGCGGATCGATCCTGGGCGACAAGACCCGCATGGCGCGCTTGGCGCTCGACGACCGTGCCTATGTGCGCCCCTCGCCTGCGAGCGGGACGCTGGGCGGGGTTGCTGCCAAGACCCGCGAGACCATGCTGCTGTGCGAGGCCGCAGGCTTTGACGTGATCCTGGTGGAGACCGTCGGCGTCGGCCAATCGGAGACGACCGTTGCCGATATGACCGACGTCTTCCTCGTCCTGATGCTGCCTGGCGCCGGCGACGAACTCCAAGGCATCAAGAAGGGCGTGCTCGAGTTGGCCGACCTTATCGCGGTCAATAAGGCCGAGGGCGACAATGCCACACGGGCGCGGGCGGCAGCCGCCGAATATCGCGCGGCCCTCCATATTCTGGCGCCGCGCTCGCGGGTCTGGAGCCCGCCGGTCATGCTGATCTCCGGCCTGACCGGGCTCGGCCTCGACGCGCTGTGGGAGCAGATCGGGTCGTTCCGGACGAAGACCGAAGCGAGCGGCGATTTTGCCGCGCGGCGCCAGGCGCAGCAGGTCAAATGGATGTGGACACTCTTGCACGACCGCATCGGTGAGGCGCTGCGTCGCGATCCCGCCATCAAGGCGCGGCTGCCCGCGCTTGAGGCCTCGGTCGCAGCGGGCGAAACCTCGCCGACGCTGGCTGCCGCTGAGATCGCGGCAGCGCTAGGTCTCTAGATACCGAACGGGTTGCGTCGCCTGTGCTTGACGCTAAAGTTCAAGCGGTTTTGGCCCGAGGAGCGCCCCATGTCCGTTGATCGTTCGACCGTCGATGCCGTTGTGAATCTCTATCTCGACGGGCTTTATGAAGGCGATGTGGCGAAGCTCGGCGAAGCCTTTCACCCGACCGCCGATTTGCGTTGGCAAGAGAATGGCGAGCTCAAGGTTCTCCCTCGCGATGGTTGGCTCGATCTCGTGAAGTCGCGGCCCTCGCCTATGTCCAAAGGCTCGCCGCGCCACGACTTCGTGGTGCTGGTCGACCGTTCCGATGCCTCGACCGTGTTCGTGAAGCTGCAATGCGCCATTCCGCCGCGCTTCTTCACCGACTATCTCGTGCTCATGAAGCTCGCCGATGGCTGGCGCGTGGTGTCCAAGTCCTATCGGGTGGAAACCCGCGCGTAATGCGCTGGAAGAGCCTCGCCTCAGCGGCCGGGTAGTTTCGACTTCAAGAGATAGAGCAGTTCCGCCAATTCCTCTTCCGATAGCACCGCAATGCGGCGCGACAGGAGATTGGCGAGTTCGGTTGCCCTGGGGCTAAGGCCTGAGGTGTCGATGGTCACCTTGGGGTGCGAGATTTCCGCAAGCTTGGTCAGGTCTTCCGCGTCATCCCAGATGATGCCGAGAAAAGCGATGATGCGCTGGATCAGATACCAACTGGGGCGCCCGCGCTTGCCGAGCTCCAGCGCCGAGAGATAGGCGGGCGAAACGCCGATTGCCTCCGCCATGGCGGTGAGCGTGACACCACGCTCCTGGCGAAGGGCGCGGACCCTGACGCCGAACGGGGTCAAAGGCCCGCCCTTTCGGTGACAATCGCGAGCGCTGCCGCAAAAGCCGCATCGGCATTGAGCGTGGTCGTGTCCAGCGTCACCGCGTCAGGGGCCACCGCCAAGGGCGCATCGGCACGCCCGGCATCGCGCGCATCGCGCTCGGCGATATCAGCGATGATGGCGGCGAGCGTCTCGGGGCTATCCGCCATCTCGCCGCGCCCGACCAGTTCCCGCAAACGCCGGCGGGCCCGTTCTTCCCGGCTGGCCGTGGTGAAGAGCTTTACCGTGGCATCAGGCGCAATCACCGTGCCGATATCGCGGCCGTCGAG
>JBAWYY010000302.1:0-3962 GCA_037143285.1 Alphaproteobacteria bacterium
GCGGGGGTGAGGAAGTCATCATCAAGATGACCGAGCGCGAATTGCGCGCGGCGGGCATCGTCACCCAAACCGTCGAGCCGGAGCGCGGTGCCACGGAATTGACCTTTCCAGGCAATGTGGTGGTTCCCCCTCAGCAATTGAGGGTGGTCGCCGCTCCCGCCGCAGGCCTTGTGGAAGCCATGGCGGTGGCGGTCGACGAGCCTGTGGTCGCCGGCCAGTTGCTCGCGCATCTGCGATCACCCGATATCGTGGAAGCTCAACGCCAATATATTGCGGCTCTCGCCGACGATACGCTTGCGACCGACCGACTGCGGCGGACCGAGCAGCTTTATAGCGGGCGGGCCATCGCCGAACGCGACCTGCGGATCGCCCAGGCAGAGGCTGCGAACGCCGCGTCGCGGCTCGACGAACGCACCCAACTTCTGCGGCTTTTGGGCCTGAGCGATCAGGAACTCACGGAGTTGAAGCAGTCGCGTCGCATCACGTCCTCGATTGCTGTGTATGCGCCCATTGCCGGGACGATCCTGTCTCGACAGGCAAGCCCCGGCGAACGCGTGGCCGCCGCCGCCCCTCTCTTCACCCTGGCCGAACTCGATCCGGTGTGGATCAATCTTCAAGTACCGGCCGCGCGACTAGGCACCCTGACCACGGGGTCGGCCGTCTTTCTGCCGGCTCAACGCGCCAATGGCCGGATCATTCGCATCGGACGTAGCGTTGAACCACAGACCCAATCGGTCACAGCCGTTGCTGAAGTGGAGTCGGCAGGTGGCACGGTCCGTCCCGGCCTCGCGGTCACGGTCAATGTGCGGGTTGCCCAAAGCGGCATGGGGCAATGGACCGTGCCAGGCGCATCGGTGGTTCGTCATCGTGATCGCGCATGGGTCTTCATTCGCTCGGGTGATGGCTTTCGCGCCCGGCCGGTTCAAGTCGTAGCCGAGTCACCGCGCGGCGCTTCTATTCGTACCGAGCTTGCGGCAACCGATCAGGTCGCAGTTCGCGGCATATTGGCGCTCGTCGCCGAACTTGCTGAAACGGACCGAGACTAACGCCATGTTTGCAGCAGTCATCGAGCTTGCCCTGCGCCAGCGGGTTGTTGTCTTCGTCCTTGCCGTTGTGCTGTGCGCCTGGGGCGCCAACGCCTATTTGCGCATCTCCATTGATGCCTTTCCGGATGTCTCACCGACCCAGGTGCTTGTCTCCATGCGGGCGCCGGGACTAACCCCGGAAGAGTTGGAAAATCGGGTGACCGCGCCCATCGAGGTTGCTATGCGCGGCATTCCCAACCTCATCCAGATGCGATCAACGACCCGTTATGCGGTGACGCTGATCACTTTAGAATTCGCCCAGGGCACCGACACCTATTGGGCGCGGTCGCAGGTCAATGAGCGGCTGCAGGAAATCCGCGACCAATTGCCCGCCGGCACCGATGGCGGCTTAGCCCCCATCGTTACGCCGCTCGGCGAAATGCTCATGTTCACCATCGTCTCCGAGACGCTGAGCACCTCTGAGCAGCGCAGCCTTACTGATTGGGTTATCAGGCCGGCCTTGAGAGGACTTCCCGGCGTTGCGGACGTGAATGTCTTGGGCGGCTTCGTGAGGACCTTCGAAGTCGTCCCCTCAGCACCTGCCATGGCAGCGCGAGGCATCACCACGCAGGCGCTTGAGGCGACGCTCCTCGCCAATAACCGCAATGACGGCGCCGGACGACTGCGCGAACACGAAGAGGCAATCCTCGTGCGCTCGGAAGGCCGCATCCGGACGCTCGATGATGTCCGCGAAACAGTCGTTGCGGCCCGCGCCACCGGCATCGTTCGGGTCGGAGATGTCGCTGACGTTCGGTATGGCGCGCTGCCGCGCAATGGCGTCGTCACAGCAAATGCCGAAGGAGAGGCGATCTGGGGCATCGTGCTCGGGCTTAGAGGCGCGAATTCACGGGTCGTGGTCGACGGCGTGAAGAAGCGCTTGGATGAATTGCGCCCGCGCCTTCCCGCCGGGACTAGGGTTGAGATCTTCTACGACCGGTCGGATCTGATCGGCAAAGCGGTTTGGACCGTCCAGAAAGTGCTTTTGGAAGCGATTGCACTGGTCGTCGTGCTGCTCCTTCTGTTCCTCGGCAATTTCCGCGCGGCGCTTGTCGTGTCGCTCATCCTGCCGATGGCCGTGCTCGCGACCTTTGGCATCATGCGGCTCTATGGGCTCTCGGCGAATATCATGTCGTTGGGCGGCCTTGCGATCGCCATCGGCCTCTTGGTCGATTTCGCCGTGGTGGTGGTCGAAAACGTAGAACATCGGCTCTCGGAACTCGAGAAGCCGACCATCAAACAGCGCTTTGAAGCGACACTTGAGTCGACCGTTGCGGTCGCAACCCCGCTCTTCACCGGCTTCCTAATCATCACTATCGTTTTCGCGCCACTCCTGTCGCTTCAGGGCCTCGAAGGGCGTCTGTTCGGACCGGTGGCGCTGACCATCGGCTTTGCGCTCGCAAGTGCGCTGATCCTGTCCTTGACCATTGTGCCGTCGCTATCGGCCTATTTGCTGCGCAGCGGTCAGCATCGCGAGCCCCTGCTCATGCGCGGCCTGCATGCGCTCTACGACCCGTTCATTGGCGCGGTCCTGTCACGACCCTGGCCGGTCTTCCTGGCGGTGGTTGTCGGCCTCGCGGCAGCGGTGGCCGTCTATCCTCGTATCGGCTCTACGTTCTTGCCCACAATGGACGAGGGGACGCCGGTGGTCACCATCCGCAAGCACCCGACCATCTCGGTGGACGAAGCCGCTCAAACCGATTTGCGCATCCAGAATGAGTTGCTGACCAATATCCCGGAGATCCGCAGGATCATCGCACGCGCCGGCGCAGATGAACTGGGCCTCGATCCCGTTGGATTGAACGAGAGCGATATGTTCATGGTGCTCGCGCCCAAGGAGACGTGGCGCGGCAAGGGAACGCCCTGGCTCCTCGACCAATTCCGTGCCGTTTTGGACCATATACCCGGCATTTCCTATTCCTTCGCTCAGCCGATTGATCTGCGCGTCCAGGAGCTCGTCATCGGCGCGCGCGGCGATGTGGTGGTCAAGGTCTTTGGCGACGACATCAATGAATTGAACCGGGTGGCTCGCGATATCGCCGCGCGGATCAGAGACATTCCCGGCTCGACCGATGTCTTTGCACTGCGCAATGCCGGCTTGAAATATCTGACCGTGCAGGTGGATCGCTTAAAGGCCGGCCGCCTCGGCCTGAACGCCAATGAAGTTCAAGACGCGATCCGCGTCTGGGTCGATGGGCGCAGGCTTGGTCTCGTGCTGGAGGGGTCGGTCCGGACCCCGCTCGTCATCCGCGGCGAGGATAACCTGCGCTCGTCCGCCGCTGACTTGTCTAATGTGCCCATCGTGCTGCCCAATGGAAATGTGGTGGAGCTCGCGCAGATCGCCTCGATCCAGATCGAGGACGGCCCGATCCAGGTTATTCGCGAGCAGGGTCAGCGCTATGCGACCGTGCTCGCCAATGTGCGCGGCCGCGACCTCGTGGGCTTTGTCGCGGCGGCACAGGCCGATGTGGCCGCCAATGTACGAATCTCGCCAGAAATGACGATTGATTGGGGCGGGCAGTTTGAAAACCAGCAGCGCGCAGCCGCCCGGCTCGCCCTCGTTGTGCCCATCGCGCTGGGCGTGATCTTTCTGCTGCTCTACTTGTCCTTCGGTTCGCTGCGGCAGGCGATCTTGGTCTTTTGCATCGTGCCCTTTGCGACGATTGGCGGGATCATCGCGCTATGGGCCTCGGGCGAATTCTTATCCGTGCCGGCCTCCGTTGGCTTCATCGCGCTTATCGGTATTGCCGTGCTCAATGGCGTGGTGCTCGTCAGCTATATGAATGAGGTGGTGCATCGTGGTGATCTCAGCCTTCGGGAGTCGGTCCTCGAAGGGGCAAAGCGCCGCCTTCGCCCGGTAACGCTGACCGCATCCATTGC
>JBAWYY010000303.1:0-3957 GCA_037143285.1 Alphaproteobacteria bacterium
CCGGTCTCAAGATGGAAAGATGGTGCCCGCGCGCGCGGTGGGTTCCAAGGCCTATCCCGGCATTGAGGATGCGCCGGGCTCCTATGTGAGGGTGAAGGAGTGAGCGACAAGCCCGACATGATCGCGCGCCCGGCGCTCGCATCCTATCCTTTCGTCACCGTGCATCCCATCCGCTACGGCGACCTCGACCCCAATAACCACGTGAACAATGCGGTGATCTCGACCTATTGCGAGATCGGGCGCACCGAGTTCTTTGCGCGCGAAGGGTTACGCCTCACCGAAGCCGGGCGAGGCCTTTCGCTGGTGCGCACGGCCATCGATTTCCATCGCGAGATCCTCTACCCCGGCTTTGTTGAGATCGCGACGGGCGTCAAACGCATTGGCAATTCGTCGGTGACCTTTGATCAGGCGATCTTTGTCGCCGGCCAACGCCATGTCAGCGCTGAGGCGATCGTGGCGCAAATCGACCTGACCCTCCGGCGATCGTCGCCCTGGACGGACGAACAACGGCGCAAGCTCGAAACGCTGTTGGTGAGTTAAGGGGAATGCGGCCGGCCGGGTAATTGTCGGCGACGGGGAGGACACCCGCACCGGACCCGACCGGCCCACTCCACGACCCGGAATCGCGGCGCCCGGGCTGGTCCGTGGGGCATCAATGGGGAAGCGCAGACAGGCGCAAAACTTCGTCCCCCTATCCCATCGCGAGAGATAGATGAGGGGGACAGCGCGCTCAAGGATTAAGCGATTTAGGCGCGATATTTCAGTGCTTTAACCTAAACCGGCAGGGTTGATAAGCAACCTTAACTTGGCGGTTGGAGCCCTAGGCGGCGTCAAGCACGACCCGGTTGCGGCCATCGCGCTTCGCCCGATAAAGCGCCTGATCCGCGCGCTTGAGGATAGCGTCCCCATCGTTCTCGCTGGGCATCCGCTGGGCCATGCCAATGGACACCGTCACATCGATGGCGCGAGCGCCCTTATGGATCGCGAAGACCTCGCCCGCAACGCGCGACCGGATGCGCTCGGCCACAATAGAGGCAACAGCCGCATCGGTGTCGGGCATCACAACGACAAATTCTTCGCCGCCCAAGCGGCAGGCGAGATCGATGCCGCGAACGTTCTTGCGCATGCGATTGGCAAATTCGCGCAGCACCTCGTCGCCGGCATCGTGGCCGTAGGTATCGTTGACGGCCTTGAAGAAGTCGATATCGAGCACGAGGAGCGACAGGGGCTTGCCACGCATGGAGGCCTGTTCCACCAGCGTGCCGAGATGGCTTTCCATGTAGCGACGATTGTGCAGGCCGGTGAGGCCGTCGGTAATCGCCATTTCCATGGACTGCTGGACATTGTCGCGGAGACGCTCGGTATAGCGCTTCTTGCGGATCTGGGTCGCGACGCGCGCTCCCATCTCATTGCGGTCGATGGGGCGGGTCAAATAGTCGGAGACGCCGATATCAAGACCGCGCAAGAGACGCGCTTCATCCTCGGGTTCAGCCATCGCGAGGATGGGGAGACCGCGTGTGCGATCAAGCGAGCGAATTTGCGAGCAAAGGCGAAGCGGATCGAAGTCGTTCAACCCGAAGGAAATCATGATGAGATCGTAGTTGCCCTCGGCCGCGCGGAAGAGCGCCTCTTGGGGGCGGGTCTCGACCTCAATCGAGTGCTTCGAACTCAAGGCCTGGCTGATGCGCTCATAAGAAGAGGCGCGATCATCGACGATGAGGATGCGGCCATTGAGACCGGTTTCGGTGACGGCTTCGGCGAGAGCGTCGCGGATGCCGATTTCGCGGGAGGTCACGGCGCGCATCCGCAATTCGTCCTGCACCATTTTGAGGCGGACGAGCGAGCGAACACGGGTGACGAGGGCAAGATCATTGACGGGCTTCGTCAAGAAGTCGTCGGCTCCGGCCTCAAGGCCGCGGACGCGGTCGGCAGGCTGGTCAAGCGCCGTCACCATGACGACCGGGATATGATGCGTCGCGGGATTGGCTTTCAGCCGCTTACAGACCTCGAAACCGTCCATCCCCGGCATCATCACATCGAGCAGCACGATGTCACATTGGGCGCGATCGCAGATCGAGAGCGCCTCGGGGCCGGACATGGCCGTGACAACGTCGAAATATTCAGCCGAAAGCCGCGCTTCGAGCAGCTTCACATTCGCCAAGATATCGTCGACCACCAGAACGCGCGCGGTCATTGATGTATCCCCTCGCCTGTCAGGCGTTTCCTAGGAAATGCTTGATGGTCTCGATGAATTTCACAACCGAGATCGGCTTCGATAGATAGGCTTCGCATCCGCCAGCCCGGATCCGCTCTTCATCGCCCTTCATGGCGAAAGCGGTCACCGCGATGATCGGGATATGCTTGATCGTGTCGTCTTCTTTGATCCAACGCGTCACATCGAGGCCGGAGACCTCGGGCAGCTGGATGTCCATGAGAATCAGATCGGGCTTGTGCTCACGGGCAAGCGCCAGCGCGTCCGTGCCGTTGCGGGTTTGGACGGTATTGAACCCGTTTGCCTGCAATAGATCGTGGAAGAGCTTCATATTGAGCTCATTATCCTCCACAATCATCACGGTCTTGGCCATGGTCCGGTCTTTTGCCCAATCCATCCGCGCCCTGGAATGGTTGCCAGAGCCTCGCTATGACCCTGACCATAGACTCCTATTCCTTTCAAAAGGACAAACCATGCGTAAGGGCGGAAGCGATTTTGGACAGGAGGGGGCGCAGACCCTTGCGATCAGCGCGTTGACCTTTTTGGCCAGCGACCCGCAGCGGCTCTCGCGCTTCCTCGATATGGTCGGGGTTGAGGCTGCGGGCATCCGACAAGCGGCCGCAGAACCCGGCTTTCTCGGCGCAGTGCTTTCTCATCTCATGGCCGATGAGGCGCTGCTCCTCGCCTTCGCCGCCAATGAAGGGATCACGCCGGAATCGGTGGTGAAGGCTGCTCGCGCGCTTGGCAATGAGCCGTGGGAACGCGGCTATGCCTGAGACGCGAAGCCTCACTCGAAATCCATGATGACAGCGTCAACCGCGAGGCTGTCACCGGCCTTGGCCTTGATGGACTTCACTTTCGCGTCGCGCTCGGCGCGCAACACGTTTTCCATCTTCATGGCTTCGACGACGCAGAGCGCTTCGCCAGCCTTGACCTCTTGGCCAACAACCACGGCGATGGATTTGACGAGACCCGGCATGGGACAGACGAGCGCTTTGCCGGTATCGGCACCGGCCTTTTCCGGCATCAACGCCACGAGAGCTGTTTCACGGCGCGTATAGACCCGCGCCGACGTCGAAATACCCCGCGTTGCGAGGTTGACCCCATTCAGAATCGGGCGAACGAGGACCGCTGCGGGCGTTCCATCGATGGTCCCACGCCACACTGGCTCCCCCGGCACCCAGGCCGAACGTAGGACATGGGTATGGGTTTCAGCACCATCCGGGGCATCGAAGAAACGGATCGCTAGGCCCCCATCATCATCGACGACTTCGATGTGATGAGCGCCGTCGGCCATCATCACGACGCGCTCGCGGTCAAACATGATGCGGTGGCCCTGCCGCATTTGGCCGGAGATTTTGCGCTTACGGCTGTTTTGCAGGTGATCGACATGGGCTGCGACAGAGGCAAGAACATGGGCGGTTTCGCCATCGGGCAGCCGCGATTTGAACCCGTCGGGATATTCTTCCTTGATGAAACCGGTCGAGAGCGCGCCTGAACGCCAACGAGGGTGCTGCATCAAGGCGGAGACGAAGGGAATATTGTGCTGGATGCCGTCGATATAGAAGGCGTCGAGCGCATCGGCTTGAGCTGCAATCGCCTGCGCGCGGGTCGGCGCCCAAGTGACGAGCTTGGCGATCATCGGATCGTAAAAGATCGAAATCTCGCCGCCCTCGGCCACACCCGTATCATTCCGGACGATGGCCGCACCGGCCGGCCCCTCGGCCGGCGGGCGATATTTGGTC
>JBAWYY010000304.1:0-3950 GCA_037143285.1 Alphaproteobacteria bacterium
TTTCTTCCTTCATCTTGATGTCGAGCAGGATCTTGGCGGGCGGGAAGGGCACGCGCCGAGGGCGTGGCGGCACGAGCCGCAATAGAATGTAAATCGCCGGCAGCGCTGCGAGCGCGAAGAGGACCAGGGGAGAGGCAAAGACGATCGGGAGCCCCAGCATCAGCGTGCCCCGATCTCGCGTGAGCCGGGGCCCATGCGTTGATGCAACGCCAGGATCGCGTTTGCGGGGGCAGCGTCTGTGCGGTGGATGCCGAAGCTCCAACCGAGGCCGTCGCATTCGTGTTTGAGGCCTGCGCGGTGGGCCGCAAGCTTGTTCACATAATCATCGCGCCAGGTCTCGGCGCGGCCAGCGGTGATGGTCAGCCCATCCTCCAATTCCTCGAATTCCACCCGACCCCGATAGGGAAAGGTCTCTTCGATGGGATCGCTGATTTGCAGCACATGCCCGCGCGAGCCGGTCGTCGCCAAGCTCTTCACCTCGTCACGGAACTCGTCGAGCGTGACGAGGCAGTCCGACAGGATCACCACTTCCGAGAGGCGCGAAATCGGCGCCTTGGGCGGGAGATCCAATTGGCGGCCGGTCGCATCGGCCATAATGGCTTCAGCCATCCGCTCGATCACATTGCGGCTAGCGGTCGGGCGCATCAGGCCGGGAATGCCGACCCGTTCGCCGCCGCGCACCATGATTTCGGCCAGCGCAAAGGCGATCACGAGGGCGCGGTCGCGCTTGGTTTCCCAGGCGAGCGCCGACACAAATTGCATGGAGGCCGACCGATCAGGCCAAATCCAAACGGTGTGGGCTGCTTCCCATTCCCGTTCGCGCACATAGAGGTTCTGGTCGCGGGCAGAGCGCCGCCAATCGACACGGGAGGCCGGTTCGCCGTCGGAGAAGCGCCGGAACTGCCAGAAATTTTCACCCGAACCAGATCGACGGCGCCCATGCAGCCCGTGGATCACGGTTGTGGCGACGCGGCGCGCTTCGAGCACAAGGCGCGGCAGGGCAGCCGCCAGCATTTCGCCGTCGCGGGCGAGCCTGCGGGCATTGTCCTGACGATCTTCGCCGGCCTCTAAGCCGAACATGGGCTGCGCCTCACCGATAGGGTTTGACCAGGGTCGCGATCACGGATTCGACCGTCATGCCCTCGGCGCGCGCCGCGAAGGAGAGCGCCATGCGGTGCTTGAGCACGGGTTCGGCAAGGGCCACCACGTCGTCGACCGAGGGGGCAAGGCGCCCGTCAATGAGCGCGCGGGCGCGAACCGCCAGCATCAAGGCTTGCGAGGCGCGCGGGCCCGGACCCCAGGCGATCGCCTTGGCCAATTCGCCGGTCGAGCCGCCGGGACGCGCCGAGCGGACGATGCTCAGAATCGCATTCACCACCGAATCACCCGCCGGCAGACGGCGCACGAGGCGTTGAGCAGCCTGGAGATCATCCCAGGTCATGGCGGCACGCGCTTTGGATTCTTCCGCACCCGTGGTGTCGAACAGCACGCGGCGCTCGGATTCGAGGTCGGGATAACCGACATCGATCTGCATCAGAAAGCGGTCGAGTTGGGCTTCGGGCAGGGGATAGGTGCCCTCTTGCTCCAGGGGGTTCTGGGTTGCCAGCACATGGAAGGGCTTCGGCAGGTCGTGGCGCTCACCGGCGACGGTGACATGATACTCCTGCATCGCCTGCAAAAGCGCCGATTGGGTGCGAGGCGAAGCGCGGTTGATCTCGTCCGCCATGAGGAGCTGAGTGAACACCGGCCCTTTGAGGAAGCGGAAGGCGCGCTTACCCGACGCTGATTCTTCCAAGACCTCGGAGCCGATGATGTCGGAGGGCATTAGGTCCGGCGTGAACTGAATACGCCGCGAATCGAGCCCCAGCACGATGCCGAGGGTTTCCACGAGCTTGGTTTTCGCAAGACCCGGCAGACCGACCAGCAGGCCATGGCCGCCGGCAAGGATCGTGATTAAGGCGCGGTCGACCACATCGCGTTGACCGAAGATGACAGCGCCCACGCCCTCGCGCGCATTGCGCACCATGGCCGAGGTGGTCTCGGCGGCGCGGATGATGGCGTCTTCCATGCGTTCTGCTGTCTCGGCCATGGTCGTCCTCTTTATCGGACCGCTTGCGAGGATTGCCGCGGTCGGGAAACTCAAACGGTGGTGCCTGCGTCAACGCTTCTCGATCATGTCGCAATGCCTGTGCCACAATCGTGGTCGCGTTACGGCGACGGTAACCGCAAATTTAGTCTAGAACACCCGGAGACATCCGTGTCTGACAGGTTGTCCCCTGACCTCACTGTTATGTGAGACCAAACGCATGACAAGGACTTCAATGCCATCGCCGAATTTGGATGCGCTTGCAGGAGCTGTGAAAGCCGTGAAGGGCCCGCCGCCCGTTCATCTCTGGAACCCGCCGTTCTGCGGCGATATTGACATGCGAATCGGCGCCGACGGTACCTGGTACTATATGAAGACCCCGATCGGCCGTCCTGCCCTCGTCAAGCTTTTCGCCTCTGTGCTGAAGAAGGAGGCAGAACGCTATTTCCTCGTCACGCCGGTGGAGAAAGTCGGCATCATCGTTGATGACGCGCCCTATGCGGCAGTCGAGATGAAAGTCGAGGGCGAGGGACCTGCGCGGATCCTGTCATTTCGCACCCAGACCGATGATTGGGTGACGGTTGATCACGATCATCCCCTACGGTTCGAGCCGGAAGACAAAACCGGCGGGGTCAAGCCCTATATCCATTTGCGCCGCGACCTCTGGGCGCGCGTGTCGCGGCCGCTCCTCTATGATATGGCGGAGCTTGGAGAGGTGGTTGGTGACTGGTTCGGCATCCATGCAAGCGGCACCTTCTACCCGATGGTGCCGGCAAGCGACCTTGAGGGCCTGACGTGACGACGACGATGACGGCCTCGCCAGTCCCCACCGATCCCGATGCATTTCAGCGTGCTGTCACCGCACGGTTTTCGCTCGCAACCCCGTCGATGGCCGATGATGCCGATGCGACGGATGACGAGGATCTCCTCGACCCCGGCGATCGCCCGGTGCGGGCGGATCCCCCGCCAAAGCCTGCGGCTGTGCTCATCCCGGTGGTGGCGCGAGCAGAAGCAACGGTGCTCCTCACCCAACGGTCTGGTGCGCTCTCGTCCCATGCCGGCCAGATCTCGTTTCCCGGTGGGCGTATTGATGCGGGTGACACCACCCCCATCGACACGGCCTTGCGGGAAGCGGAGGAAGAAATCGGCCTTGCCCGCCATCTCGTCCGCCCGCTCGGCTATATGCCGCCCTTCCTATCGCGGACGGGCTATCGAATCGTACCTGTGGTCTCGCTGGTTGAGCCGGGCTTCGAGCTGACCTTGAACGCGTCCGAAGTGACGGATGCTTTTGAGGTGCCGCTCGCTTTCCTCATGGATCCCGCCAATCATCAGTACCAATCGCGCGAATGGCAGGGACGCCGACGCTGGTTCTACGCTATGCCCTATGGTGACCGATATATCTGGGGCATTACCGCCGGCATCCTGCGCAACCTGTGGGAGCGCTTGTCCGAGCCGGCTTTGCCTCCTACCCAGGAGTGAATGGTGATGCGGGCCGCGTTGAATGTCGTTCTCTTCATTCTGCCCTTCATCCTCTATCTCGCGTGGCTGCACGTGAAGGAGGGCAATGCCTTTCTCAAACAGCATTGGGAGCGGGGGCCGGTGATCTGGCTCGGGCTCTTTGGCATCGTGCTGGGGGTCGGCGGGCTGATGGGATCCTTCTATTCGCAACGGCTGAACCCCAACGACGCCTATGTGCCGGCGCGCGTTGAGAATGGCCGCTTCATCCCCGGCCATATGGAGGCGCGGCCAGAGCCCGCTCAGCCGCCAGCCTCAGGCGCGCGTCGGTGAGGCGGCTGAATCCCGTTCCGGCCTTCCTTCAGGAGGGACCGGCGGCGAAAGTCCTCGCGATCCTCGATCGGGACGG
>JBAWYY010000305.1:0-3949 GCA_037143285.1 Alphaproteobacteria bacterium
AAGTGAGCGTGAACAGGCGGCGAGCGGGATCGAAGGCGATCTCTTTGATCTTCACCAGGGGGCGCTCCTCCACCACCACTGGGCCGATCAGGAAGGAGGAGCCGTAGGCGGTCCATCGCAGATTGGACGGGGGTAGCGGGCGAATGCGCCAATAGCCGTCAGTCGGGTAAACGACGAGGACTTCTTCGGCACGATCTTGAAAGCGATACCAGAGCTGGAGGAGGTGGATATTGCTCCAGGTCTTATCGCCAATGCGGATGACCGTATCGGCAGGGCGCCAGAATTTCTGTTCGCGCAGCGCCACGAGTTGCCACTCGATGGTCTCGTAGAGCGTAAAGCGCTCGGGCATGGGGGCCGCAAGGGCTGCCTCTTTCATCGGGCAAGCAGTCCAGTCCGGCGCGAAGCGGTCGACTGAGAGTGCACCGATATAGGCGGGATGGGCGGCCTCAACGCGAAAGGCGCGAACCTCGGGATTGGTGAGGTTCAGCGTCACATTGTCCTTTTCCGCGCAGAGTACGGGCTCAGAACTGTTGGTGATCTCGACCGGGAGACCATCAAGGGTCGCCGCCCGCAGAGGTGACGCCACCGCGACCGCGAGAACAGCAAGCACGCCTGCAAACAGGCCTTGGGCCTTAGCTCTCGAGTATCGCATAGATGTCCCCTGAATTGGCGTCGTGCGGCAGGCCCGCAACATGGGCCGCCATGGCGGCTGCCGAAATCCCTCGGCCGAAGGTGAGCGTCTGGCTCTCGCCGAGCGCAATATCGAAGCGATAGGCGCCAAGCGACGCCATGCGGTCGATGCAAGCAAGTGCAATCGCGCGCTGGATGGTGGTGAACTCAAACGACAAGGCCGGCACTGCCTGGGTTAAGCCCGACAAGACAACAGCCTCAAAGCCTTCGACATCGATCTTCACAAAGCCCGGCTGGCCAAAGGTCGTGATGAGGGCATCAAGCGAGGTCGTGCGAACACGGGTCTCCTGATCCCAGGTTTGACCTTCCCAGCCAGCTGCCCCTTGCGCGGCCGTAACGAAGTCGATCGAGGCCGTTGAGACCGTTGGATTGCGCGAGTTGATCTTGAAGGTCGTCTCGCCTTCAGAGGCGGCGCAGACCGCGCGCACAAGGCTCACATCGGGATCATCGGCAAAGAGCATGTCGATCATGCGCGCTGGACCGTCTTGCGGCTCAACCGCGACCACGCGCGCGCCGAGCCGTCGGAAGCTCGCGACCCGATCCCCCACATGGCTGCCGATGTCGAAGGCGAGCATCCCCGGCTTGATGAAGCCCCGATAGAGGCCGTCCATCCGCGCGGTCTTCTCGGCGTCGCCATGATAGATGAGCACCGACTTTGCCACGGCGACCAGCGAGGCGATCTTATCGTCGAGCGTCATACGCCGTCCCTGAGTTCGAGTGTGACGAAGGGGTAGGGGAGAGCGCCGACGGACACAAGCCCGGTTTTGGCGTCAGAGTATGGCGCGCGCCGCCGTAATCTCTTTCGGCGTTTCGAATTCTTCGGGAATGCCGCACAGCTTGTAGCGAACGAATAGCCGGCCGAGAACAGGCGACGCTGTCACGACCGCGAAGGGGATCGCGACGAGGAATCCGAGTGTCAGGGGGAGGGACCACCAAGCGGCCGTAGGAGCGGCCAGCCAGAGCCCGCCGACCACGAAAACGCCGAAGGCGACCTGCGGCCAGAAGGCGATCCAAGCCTCGCTCCAAGTGAGCGCCATGGCGTCACGCTGTTGTCCGCCCCAGACGACGGATTTGCCGAAGGCGAGCCCGATCATGAAGACCGAAATCCGGAAGGACGTGAGCGCACCGAGCAGGAACGAATAGAAGAGTTCAAGTGCGGCGGCCGCCAAGAACCTTAAGGTCCCGCCATAACGTTGCGTGCCTCCGGACGTGATCAAGACATCCACGAAGCCAGCGATTTTCGGCATCAAATACATGATGAAAAAGGCCGCGTAGAGGAAAAGCGCCGAGGTAACCGGAAAGCTGCCGGTTGCTTCCCCGTCAAAGGCTTTGAACGGCAGAAGAGCGATCATCAGGGTCCAAGCGGGGACGCCGATGAACATCAAAATCGCCCAAACCAATTGAAACCGACTGACAGGTTTCAAATTTGGCTGATCCAAGAGCTTTACATATTGCATATTGCCCTGGCACCAGCGCACGTCGCGGCGCGAGAATTCCAGGATCGTCGGCGGGTTTTCTTCCCAGGAGCCCTCTTCGATGGGCAGCACGCGAACCTCATAGCCCGCGCGGCGCATGAAGGTTGCCTCCACCTGGTCGTGGGAGAGCACGTGCCCGCCCAGCGGTGCAGGTCCGGGCAAAATCGGCAAATGGCAATCGTAAACGAAGGGCTTGATGCGAACGACCGCATTGTGGCCCCAGAACGGGCCGCAATCGCCCACCCACCAAGCTTGACCCATGGTGTAGGCGCGCATGCCCTGGCGCATCCCAAACTGGAAGATGCGGGCAAAGGCCGATGACGAGGGCATGCCGACCACGAGGGATTGCAGGATGCCGAGCTTCGGATAGGCCTGCATCATCCGGATCATGCGGACGATGGTTGGTCCCGACATCAAGCTATCGGCATCAAGCGGCAGCATGAGCTCGTAATGGGCGCCCCAGCGTTCGCAGAAGTCGCGGACGTTGCCAGCTTTGAAGCCGGTATTGTCCGTGCGTCGGCGATAGACGACCCGGTCTGGGCCTGCTTCCCGCGCGAAGGCCACTGCGAGCGCCTCTTCGCGGCTTGCGACCTCCGGCTGGTTGGTATCGGACAGCAGAAAATAGTCGAAGCGATCACCGTGCCCGGTTTCGTCGACGCTTGCCTTGATGATCTTCAGCCGCGCGATGGCGCGCTCAGGATCCTCGTTGCGCAATGTCATGAAGATGGCAGTGCGAATGCGCAGCGGCTCATCCGTGTTGCCGGCTGCTGCAAAAGGCGCGACGCGTGCAATACCGTCCTTCACGCCATGGATCAGCCATAGGCCAATAAGGGCATTCCAAAAGCCCAGCACCGTCCAGGGTGTACCAATTGCGAATGCGACTGCCATGAGCCAATCGACCCAACTCCAGCCGCCGGCGCCGAGAACCGACCAAGCCCAGGCATTGAGCGCGAACCATCCGACGACATTGAGGACTACGACGATTAAACGCCGCCGCGTCAGTTCCGCCATGGACTGCATGCCGGTTGGCGTCGTAGAGGCTGTCGCGAGCGTGGTCGCGCCGGTCGTTGTCGTCGAAGTCATGGGCTCGTTCTTCGGCATGGGCTCTTTGAAGTTAAAGCCCTTAGTGGGCCGCGGCTGAAAGGGAGATGAATGAACCTTCAAGCCTCCGCAATATGGTACGCGTCGCGTGCCAAGGTTGAATATCGGTCAAGCCAGCTCAACCTTCCAGGGGCTGACGAGGCTTTAGTGCGAACCCTTTACTCAGGGCTTAGCCGTGGCACAGAGCGTCTGGTGTTCAACGGGCTCGTTGCGGCGCCCGATCGCGATCGCATGCGGTGCCCGATGCAGGAGGGCGATTTTCCGTTTCCGGTCAAATATGGCTATTGCGCGGTCGGCCAAGTCGAACACGGTCCGAAAGAACTTCTGGGCCGCAGGGTCTTCGCTCTTCATCCGCACCAAGACCGTTTTGTCGCACCGGTGAAAATGCTCGCGCCGCTGCCTCAAGGTTTGCCGGCCAAGCGCGCTATTCTGGCGGCCAATATGGAAACAGCGTTGAATGCGGTGTGGGATTCAGGCGCGGGCCCCGGCGACCGCATCGTGGTGGTCGGCGGTGGCATTGTCGGGCTGATGGTTACAGCGATTGTAGC
This sequence comes from Alphaproteobacteria bacterium, assembly GCA_037143285.1. Lineage (GTDB taxonomy): Bacteria > Pseudomonadota > Alphaproteobacteria > Rhizobiales > Phreatobacteraceae > Phreatobacter. The sequence continues at coordinate 3,815 of JBAWYY010000305.1, forward strand.
GCAGCTTCCCGGCGCTGAGGTTTGCCTTGTCGATCTCGACCAGAGCCGGCGGACCTATGCCGAACTCTTCGGCGTCAAATTCCAAAAGCCGCTTGATGCGCCGGGTGAGGCGGATGTTGTTTTTCATGCGTCGGC
>JBAWYY010000306.1:0-3948 GCA_037143285.1 Alphaproteobacteria bacterium
GCGGTTTTGATCTCGCAGCGATCGAACAGCTCTTCTCCGGCGAGCGCTTTGCGCCCGAAGCGATAACGCCGGGCGAACGCGAGCGGCTGCAGACCGCCTCGCTTGACGATGCGCCGGCGCCGATTGCCGGTGACTTCCCGGAATGGCTTGAGGACGAGCTCATGCGCGCCTTCGCCGGCGACCTGATCGAAGAGGTGAGGGCGCTCGCGACCCGCGCGCCTATCGATATTCGCGTCAACACCTTGAAGACGGAGCGGGCTATCGTTGTGCTTGAGCTTCGCCACCTTGGCGCGGCGCTGACGGCGGGATCCCCGACGGGCCTGCGTTTTCCGGCGGGCGAAGATGGGCGCGGGCCGACGCTGCAATCGACGCCCGAATTCGTCAAAGGACTGTTTGAGATCCAGGACGAGGGGTCGCAGCTGGTCGCTTTGCTCGCCGTCGCAGGCGCTGGCCTCTCGGCAAAGCCCCAAATCGTCGATCTCTGCGCCGGCGGCGGTGGCAAAACCCTGGCGCTGGCCGCGCTCGTCGCGAATGCCGGGCAGATCTACGCGACCGATGCCGATGCGCGTCGGCTTGCCCCGATCCACGACCGGCTGACGCGCGCGGATGTGCGCAATGTTCAGGTGCGAACCCCGAAGCTGAAGACCGATGAGCCACTCAGCGATCTCGCGGGCAAGATCGACCTCGTGCTGATCGATGCGCCCTGTACGGGCGTTGGCACTTGGCGGCGCAATCCCGACGCCAAGTGGCGGATTAGACCCGGCGCGCTTGCCGAACGCGTGAAGGATCAGGACCTCGTGCTTGATCGGGCGGCAAAGCTCGCGCGCCCCGGCGGCGTCGTTGCTTACATCACTTGCTCAGTGCTCCCGACCGAGAACGACGACCGCGTCACGGCTTTCCTTGCGCGTCACCCGGACTTCAGTGTGGTTCCGCCCCAGGAGATCCTGGCGCTTGCGCCTGACGCTCTGTCCGAGCGCCAAGATCTGGTCACCTCTGGTCGACTTGGATTGCAGTTAAGCCCGGCGCGGACGGAAACCGACGGGTTCTATCTCGCCTTGATGCGGCGGGCGTAACCGCGCATTCCTCGCGCGACGAAAAAAACCTTGGGAAAACGCCGCCAAGCCCTTATCGGGAGCGTTCACTCGCGCCTTATCGGTAGCCATGTCCCACGACACTATTCTCATCGTCGATTTCGGTTCTCAAGTGACCCAGTTGATCGCGCGGCGTGTGCGCGAAGCGGGCGTCTATTGCGAGATCCATCCCTTTCAATCCGCTGAAGCCGCCTTTCTGCGGCTGAAGCCGAAGGGTGTGATCCTCTCAGGCGGACCGTCCTCGGTGACCGAAGCGTTCTCGCCCCGTGCGCCGCAGCTGATCTTTGACGCGGCCTTGCCGGTTTTCGGCATTTGCTATGGCGAACAGACCATGGCCGCGCAGCTCGGCGGTAAGGTTGAGGGTGGGCATCACCGGGAATTCGGCCGAGCCGAGCTCGAAGTGAAAAAGCCGTCGAAGCTTTTTGCTGGCGTTTGGGAGCCGGGTTCGCGCCATCAGGTGTGGATGAGCCATGGCGACCGCGTCACGGAATTGCCGGCTGGCTTTGAGGTGGTCGCGACCTCCAACAACGCGCCCTATGCCGCGATTGCCGATGAAGCGCGCCATTATTACGCGGTCCAGTTCCACCCCGAGGTGGTGCATACGCCCGATGGTTCGAAGCTGATCGGCAATTTCGTGCGCGATATCGCGGGATGCGCGGCCGATTGGACCATGGGTGCCTATCGCCAAGAGATGATCGCGCGCATTCGGGCCCAAGTCGGGCGTGGCAAGGTGATTTGTGGCCTCTCGGGCGGCGTTGATTCCTCCGTTGCGGCCGTCCTGATCCATGAAGCCATCGGCGACCAGCTCACCTGCGTCTTCGTCGATCACGGCTTGATGCGGAAAGATGAGGCGCGCCAAGTCGTCGACCTCTTCCGCGGCCATTACAATATCCCGCTCGTCCATGTGGACGCGTCGGAGAAGTTTTTGGGCGAGCTTGCGGGCGTCACCGACCCGGAAGCGAAGCGCAAGACCATCGGCCGCCTCTTCATCGAGGTGTTTGAGGCTGAAGCCAAGGCCATCGGCGGGGCCGAGTTCCTGGCCCAGGGCACGCTTTATCCCGATGTGATCGAGAGCGTCTCTTTCACCGGCGGTCCGTCGGTCACCATCAAATCGCACCACAATGTCGGTGGCCTGCCCGAGCGGATGAACATGAAGCTCGTGGAACCGCTTCGCGAGCTCTTCAAGGATGAGGTGAGGGCGCTGGGGCGTGAGCTTGGGCTGCCGGACAGCTTTGTCGGTCGTCATCCCTTTCCGGGGCCGGGCCTTGCCATCCGTTGTCCTGGCGAGATCACCCGCGACAAGCTCGAGATCCTGCGGCAGGCCGATGCTGTTTATCTCGATGAGATCCGCAAGGCCGGCCTCTATGACGTGATCTGGCAGGCCTTCGCGGTGCTTCTGCCGGTTCGCACCGTCGGCGTCATGGGCGATGGGCGCACTTATGACTATGTCTGCGCGCTTCGGGCGGTGACCTCGGTCGATGGCATGACGGCGGATTTCTACCCCTTCGACATGGCCTTCCTCGGACGTGTTGCCACCCGCATCATCAATGAGGTGAAGGGCATCAACCGCGTCACCTACGACATCACCTCTAAGCCACCCGGCACGATCGAGTGGGAGTGAGTGTCCCCGGTTTGAGGATAAACCGAGGCAGAGCATGACCGTAAAAATTGCTAGTGCCCTAGACCTTGGTGCTGCTTTGCCTATCCGGATAAGCGTTAATTCTGCCGATCCCGTCGATATTGGGACGGCGTCGTTCCAGCTTCTTTCCGGAATAGGCGGGCCAACTGACCCTGGTCGTCGTAACCGACAGCCAGTGCGATTTCGGAAATGGGCAGGTGGCTCGCTTCCAAAAGCTCCTTTGCCCGCTCGACTCGCAGCTTGATTTGATAGCGATGGGGCGGAAGGCCAGTGGCCTGTTTGAATGCCCGGCAAAGGTGAAACTGCGACAGGCCCGCCAGTTCAGCCAATTCGACGAGTGAAACATCCTCGTTCAAGTGATCTTCGATGTAGTCAATGACAAGCTTCGTTGTTCGTGCAGGCAAGCCGCCTCGCGCCGGCGGCATAACGATGGCACTTTGCTGATCAGCCCCCACTGAGTGGTCCGGTTGGAATGTTAGTGCATTGACGGCTTCGGCGCCATCGCGGGCGGCGAAGCTGGATGGGGTTGCGCAGCTGTCCGCGCGGCCATTGCTGGCACGAAGACCTCCGGTGCTGGCGGCTTGTAGCCTAGTGAGCCGTGCGGGCGCACCGTGTTGTAATGACGCCGCCAGCTCTCGATGACGATCTTCGCCTCGGCGAGCGAGTAGAAGATTTCCCCATCGAGCAGTTCATCCCTGAGCCGGGCGTTAAAGCTTTCTATGAAGCCGTTCTCCCAGGGTGATCCCGGCGCGATATAGGCCGTCCTTGCCCCGACCGCCGTGATCCACTTCTGAACAGCCTTCGCAACGAACTCCGGGCCGTTGTCGGAACGAATGTGGCCGGGCACGCCCCGCAGGATGAAGAGATCGGACAGAACGTCGATCACGTCGATCGATTTAAGTCGCCGGTCGATCCGGATCGCCAGGCACTCATGGGTGAACTCATCGATGATGTTGAGCATCCGATACTTCTTCCCTTCATGGGTGCGATCCTCGACGAAGTCGTAGCTCCAGACATGGTTACGGTACTCCGCTCGCAGCCGGACGCAGGAGCCGTCGGCCAGCCAGAGGCGCCCCTTCTTCGGCTGCTTTGCCGGAACTTTCAGCCCCTCGCGCCGCCAAATGCGCTCGACCCGCTTATCGTTCACGACCCAGCCAGCGGTCGAGCGCAGAAGCTCCGCGATCTTCCGATAGCCGTATCGGCCGTACTGGCGAACCA
>JBAWYY010000307.1:0-3932 GCA_037143285.1 Alphaproteobacteria bacterium
GCGGGTCAAATTGAAGAAGCAGGGTCGCGAATGTCGGGGCTTGTCGCCGTTCAATTCGGGGAAGACGCCAAGCTTCTATGTCAATTATCAGAAAGGTTTTTACCACTGCTTCTCCTCCGGCAAGCATGGCGACCAGTTCCGCTTCGTGATGGAAACCGAAGGCGTCAGCTTCCCCGAAGCGGTGGAGCGCTTGGCAGGCGTCGTCGGCCTGCCGATACCCAAGGTCTCGCCGGAAGAGATCAAGCGGGCCGAGGCCGTGCGCGGCCTGCACGATGTGATGGAGCTTGCCGCCCGCTTCTTTGAAGAGCGGCTGCAGGACCGCGTTGGCGCCAAAGCGCGCGGCTATCTCGCCGGCCGCGATCTCGGGGCCCCGGTGCAGGTGAAGTTTCGCTTGGGCTATGCGCCGCCCGACCGCTTCGCCTTGAAGGAATATCTCGGCGCCAAGGGCGTCTCGGTTGAGGATATGGTCGCAACCGGGCTTCTGATCGGCGGCGCCGATATCCCCGTGCCCTATGATCGCTTTCGCGACCGGGTGATGTTTCCGATCACCGATCTGCGCGGGCGGGTGGTGGCCTTTGGCGGGCGGGCGCTGGAGAAAGACATTCCCGCCAAATATTTGAACTCGCCGGAGACCGAGCTCTTCCATAAGGGCTCGCTCCTCTACAATGCCTTCGGCGCCCGCGAGGCCGCACACAAGAGCGGCCGCGTCATCACGGTGGAAGGCTATGTCGACGTCATCGCCATGGTGATGGCGGGGCTCGGCGAAACGGTGGCGCCGCTTGGCACCGCGCTCACCGAGGATCAATTGGAACTGTTATGGCGCATGGCGCCGGAGCCGATCCTCTTGTTCGACGGCGACAAGGCCGGGCGCCGCGCCGCCTATCGCGCCATCGACATCGCGCTGCCCAAGCTGAAACCCGGCCGCAGCCTTGCCTTTGCGGCCCTCCCCGAGGGCCAAGACCCCGACGATCTCATCCGTTCCCAGGGGCGCGAGACCATGGATGCGGTGCTGACCGCCGCCCAGCCGCTCGCCGCCATGCTGTGGCAACGCGAGACCGAGGGTGGCGTCTTCGGCACGCCGGAAAAGCGCGCCGCCCTCGAAGCGCGGATCGGCGAGGTGGTGGCCGCGATCGCAGATGAGACGGTCCGCCGACACTATCGCGACGATATGTATGGCCGCCTCGGCGATCTCTTCCGCCCCCAAGCGCGGGAACGGCGTGGTCCGCGCGTCCAAGGCTTTACCGGCGGACGGTCACCATCGGGAATGCGGGGCAGCTATGCGCAAAGCGGGGTGCCCGACCACAGGCCCTCGCCGTCGCTTGCCGCAAGCGCATTGGTGCGCGGGCCGCGCGCTGCCATTCCAGCGCGCGAGGCCTTAATCCTGGTCGCGATCCTCAACCATCCCTGGCTGATCGATGGGGGCGAAGAGGAGTTTGCAGCGCTCGATTTCCGCCATCCGGAGGTCACCACGCTCAAAACCGCGATTCTCGACGCTCACGCTCAGGGCACGCCCTCGACCGAGAGCGCCTTTGCAGCCGTCTTGGCGGCAGCGGGCCACGCTCAACTCCTTGAACGCATTCGCGCCTCGTCCGGCACGGGATCGGTCTGGGGCGCCATGCCCGGCGCGTCGAAAGATGATGTCGAAGTGACCTTCGCGCAGCTCTTGACCTTGCATCGCAAGAAGCAGGCGCTAATTAAGGAAATCAGGGATGCGGAACGGGCCTTTGGCGCTGACCCGACGGAAGCGAATGAGCAATGGCTCCTGGACGCCAAGCGTCGGGAGGCAGAGATCGTCGGGACTGAGGCGCTGATCGAAGGGTTTGGTTCAACATCCGGACGCGGCCAGGGCCGCTCGACGTGATGCGGGTTTGATCCGACGGGGGGTCATGCTTGGTCAGCCGGGGTTGACCCCGGCGGATGGCAGAGGGTAGGGGGCGGGTCCACATGGGCGCGACCCCTTTTTGGCGTCTGGGCTTTTCTCGCGAAAGGCTCAGATGACGCGGGACCGGAAACGGTTCCGAAATGGGGTTTAGGACCGAGAGGCCGGACGACATGGCGACCAAAACAACCGACACGACGAAGACGGCGGACAAGGACGTGGAAGCGCCCGATAGCCCGTTGCTCGATCTGTCGGATGCCGGTGTGCGGCAGATGATCAAGCGCGCGAAGAAGCGCGGCTTTGTCACCCTCGACGAATTGAATGAAGTGCTGCCCTCGGAATCGACCTCGCCCGAGCAGATCGAAGACATCATGGCGATGCTCAATGACATGGGCATCAATGTGGTGGATTCCGAAGACGCGGTGGAAGAAACCGACGGCGAAAAGCCGGAAGCCGCCGAGCCTGACGAGGCCGAGGGCGAAGCCACCGAACAGGCCACCCGCGCGGTGGTGAAGAGCGAGCGTGCGAGCGAGCCGCTCGACCGCACCGATGACCCCGTGCGCATGTATTTGCGCGAGATGGGCACGGTGGAGCTTCTGTCGCGCGAAGGCGAGATCGCCATTGCCAAGCGCATTGAGGCCGGCCGCGAAGCGATGATCGCCGGTCTCTGCGAGAGCCCGCTCACCTTCCAGGCCATCATTATCTGGCGCGATGAATTGAACGAGGGAAAAATCTACCTTCGCGACATCATCGATCTCGAAGCCACCTATGCCGGCCCCGACGGCAAGAATGCCCCCGTGGTGAGCGAGGGCGAGGCCCCCATCGTGCCGGGTGCGGAAGCCGATCCCGATGGCCTGCCGCCGGGCATGGACAGCGATCTCGACGAAGACGACATGGAAAATGCCGTGTCGCTGGCTGCTATGGAAGCAGAACTCAAGCCGCGCGTGCTCGAGACCTTCGACAAGATCGCGGACGAATATAAGAAGCTGCGCCGCCTGCAGGACCAGAATGTCGAGGGTAAGCTCAACAATGAGAAGCTCTCGCCGAGCCAGGAGCGCCGCGCCAAGAAATTGCGCGAGGACCTGATCGCGCTGGTCAAAAGCCTGTCGCTGAACAATGCGCGTATCGAGGCGCTCGTTGAGCAGCTCTATGACATCAACAAGCGGCTGGTGAGCTATGAAGGCCGGCTCTTGCGCCTTGCCGAGAGCTATGGCGTCGACCGCTTGTCGTTCCTGAAGGAATATCAGGGCGCCGAACTCGATCCGAACTGGATCCGCCGCGTGGCGTCGCTGGGTGGCCGGGGCTGGAAGGACTTTGTCCAGCACGAGAAGGATACGATCAAGGAAATCCGCAACGAGATCCATGCGCTGGCGAGCGAAACCGGTCTTGAGATCGGCGAGTTCCGCAAGATCGTCCAGATGGTGCAGAAGGGCGAGCGCGAGGCGCGTCAGGCGAAAAAGGAAATGGTGGAAGCCAACCTTCGCCTGGTGATTTCCATTGCCAAAAAATACACGAACCGCGGTCTGCAGTTCTTGGACCTCATCCAGGAAGGCAATATCGGGTTGATGAAGGCCGTCGATAAGTTCGAATATCGGCGCGGCTATAAGTTCTCGACCTATGCCACCTGGTGGATCCGCCAGGCGATCACCCGCTCCATTGCCGACCAGGCGCGCACCATCCGCATTCCCGTGCATATGATCGAGACGATCAACAAGATCGTGCGCACGAGCCGGCAGATGCTGCACGAGATCGGCCGTGAGCCGACGCCGGAAGAGCTTGCCGAAAAGCTCGGCATGCCCCTGGAAAAGGTACGCAAGGTCCTCAAAATCGCCAAGGAGCCCATCAGCCTTGAAACCCCGATTGGGGACGAGGAAGATTCGCATCTCGGCGATTTCATCGAGGACAAGAACGCGATCTTGCCCATCGATGCGGCGATCCAGGCGAATTTGCGCGAGACCACGACGCGGGTGTTGGCGAGCCTTACCGCGCGCGAAGAGCGCGTGCTGCGCATGCGCTTCGGCATCGGCATGAACACCGATCACACGCTGGAAGA